>DATCFU010000188.1:0-17822 GCA_036509315.1 Acidothermaceae bacterium | reverse complement strand
CCAACGCGGCAACCAGGGTGACCGTCCCGACCATGCCGACCGCGCGGCCCGACGAACAGGCGCTTCGCCAAGTGGGCACCGCACGCAGGCGCACTGTCAGCCGCCTCCCGCCGTCCAGCCCGATCGTTGCACCAAGGACGCACCGGCAGGCATGCCGGTTGCCTCTACCTCACCTCGCGCGGCGGCGAATCCACCAGAAACAGAATCCAGCGATTGCTAGAGCGGCGGCGAAGTAGACCAACGTCTCGCCCCATTGCAGCGTCCAGTAACGATTCGCGGGCTGGTAGGTCAGCACTTCGTGGTACGTAGCGCCGAGTTTCGTCACGCAATCGTGCAGCGCATCCTGCACGCCGCCCCCCGCGACCCGTACGCGAGTACCTGATCCTGGCGGCGGCCCGCCACCGTTACCCGAGAAGGGCAGAGTTGGGCAGGTGGCCTTCACGGTCGCGGGGGTGAGCCCGTGGCCCGCGTTGTCGACGATGTGCGTCGAGTAGATCCACGCATTCGGGAGGTTCGGTGGGTTGGGCATCAACGTCGCCGGACCACCGTTTGTGGTCCCGAAGCCCATGTTGTTGGGATCGAGGGCAAGCGTCTTGTGGCGCGGCGAGAAGATGTTCGGACGCACCACATAGGTGGCTGTCAGTCGGACAGCTAAGAAGCCGACGATTGTCACCGCCATCGCGGGCAGCGTTCGCCGAATCAGCAGGCCGGCGACCACGCCGAGCGCAAACCCGAAGGCCGCATATCCAAGTGGCGTGATGTTGCGCTCGCCGAACAGCCCCGACCCGAACCGGTTCTGGTGCGCGCGGTCGATTGGTGACGACCACCAGGTGACGAGCAGGCTCAACAGCCCAGTCGCCGCGACGCTCGCGAGTCCCACCACGGCGAGCTTGCATGCAAGCCATCGGGTGCGCGTGACGCTTTGGGTCCACGCAAGGCGATGCGTGCCGTTCTCGAACTCACGAGCGATGAGCGGCGCGCCCCAGAACACTCCGACCAGAGCGGGGACGACGACCAGTGTGGTGCCGATGAGCTCAAGCAGTTGGTCGAGCTTGCTGAGTTGGATGCCGACCCCTGGACAGTCGGGGTTGTTCAAGCAGGCGGCGTTGGCCTTGGCGAAGATGGTGTAAAGGTGATCGATGTTCCCCCGGGTCGCGGCGAACAGAATCAGCACCGCCGCCAGTAGGCCGACTGCAACCACAGCCTGTGCTTGGAACTGGCGCCAACTGAGCCGGATCATTTGACGCTCCCAAGGTGCGACTTGCCGACGCGATCGGACTGGCCGGCGCGGCGCATGTACGCCAACACCAGGTCTTCGAGACCGACCTGCTCGACAGTCCAGGCCGGGTCGAGAATCGGGCCACCGGTCCGTACGAGCAATGTGCTTTGGCGGTCGGTGTGGCTGGCCTCGATGACTTCTTGGTCGGAAGGGAGCTGAGTCTCGTCGCGCCGCGGACCGGTGAGCCGGTGGTGGCACGCGAGCAACTCTTCGACGTCGCCTGCGACTTGCACCCGCGACCCGGCAAGCACGATCACGTAGTCACACACCCGCTGGACGTCGGCAACCAGGTGCGACGAAAGCACAACACTGACCTCGTGTTCCGCGACGCTCTCCATCAGATGCTGCAGAAACTCGTGCCGAGCGAGGGGATCGAGGCTCGCTACTGGTTCATCGAGGATCAACAGCTCGGGTCGTTTCGAGAGCGCGAGGGTGAGTGCCAACTGCGCGCGCTGGCCCCCGGACAGCTTCCCCGCGCGCTGCTTGGGGTCGAGACCAAGCTGGTCGATGCGGCGCTGCGCCGCGGCCGCGTCGAAGCGCGGATTCAGCCAGCCGCCCAACTGCAGATGCTCGCCGACCGAAAGCCCGGCGTAGACGGGAGTGTCCTGGGCGACGAAACCGACACGCCCGAGTTGCGCCGGGCCTTCGGCCGGCCTGCCGCCCAGAACCGCGATGTGCCCGGCACTGGGCTGCAGCAAGCCGACCGCGAGCTGGAGCAGCGTCGTCTTGCCCGCTCCGTTTGGCCCGACGAGGCCGACGACTCGACCGGCCGGCACTTGCAGCGTGCAATCCCGCAAGGCCCAACGCTGGCGATAGCGCTTGCCGAGACCGTTGGCGTCGAGGACGGCGGTCATGCGACACCCTGCGCGTCTAGGTTCCGAAAGGTGTCCTGAAACAGGGCCTCGATGCTCTCATCGTCGAGCCCGGCCCGACGCGCCTTTCCGAACCAGCCTTCGAGCTCCTCGCGCAGCGGACCGTGCGCGGCACGCGAGGAGTCGCTCAGCGTCGAGGTGACGAAGGTGCCGACGCCGGCGCGCGCTGCGACGAGCCCGCTGTGCTCGAGCTCGCGGTAGGCCTTGAGCACGGTGTTGGGGTTGATCGCCAGTTGTGCGACGACGTCTTTGACGGTGGGCAGCTGGTCGCCCGCGGTGAGCAAGCCCAGCACCAACGCACGTCGAACTTGCTGCACCAGTTGCTGGTAGGGGGACACCCCCGACGACGCATTGAGATGGAACTCGATCACGGCGGCTCTCCCTGATTAACTAGGTAACTAGCACAATAGTCAACAGGAGATCTCGAGAAGTCAAGGGACGGGGGACGGTCATCGTTCGTCGCACTAGGCGAACCGTCACTTCAACGGGTGCGCCCACCTGTTGAGGGACCCCGAGACCCCTTACGTGATCAACCGGCAGGGCGACCGGCGTCCGATCGTGGCCTTGTTTGGCTACGTGGCCGGGGTTAGCGTCGAACTGTCTCATCCGGCGAAGGGGAGTGGCGCAAATGTCGGTGGATCCGAAGACGACCGCGGTCGTACTCATCGAATTCCAGAACGACTTCACCTCTGACGGTGGAGTGCTGCACGGTGCAGTGGCGGAGGTCATGGACCGAACGGCGATGCTCGCCAACACCCACAAGGTCGTCGATGCGGCGCGGGCTGCTGGCGTCACCGTCATGCACGCGCCGATCAGCTTCGCCGACGGCTACAACGAGATCTCCGACCACCCGTACGGGATCCTCAAAGGCGTCGTCGACGGCAAGGCGTTCGTCAAAGGTTCATGGGGTGCGGCACTCGTCGACGAGCTCGCCCCTGCGGACGGCGACATTGTCATCGAAGGCAAGCGCGGTCTCGACACGTTCGCCAGCACGAACCTCGACTTCATCTTGCGCAGCAAGGGAATTACGACGATCGCGCTGGGCGGATTCCTGACGAACTGCTGCGTCGAGTCGACGATGCGCACCGGCTACGAGCACGGCTACCAGGTCATTACCTTGAGCGACTGCGTTGCGGCGACGTCGGTCGAAGAACACGAGAACGCGTTGAAGTACGACTTCCCGATGTTCTCCAAGCCGATGGCGTCCGGCGACTTCATCGCCGAACTCGGCTAGGCAGGCGGCTCGGCCGGCAGAGCGGTCAGTACTCCTCGGTGATCTTCTGCCGTTTTACTGTCGCGTAGACGAGGCGGTCGATCGGCGCGAGGTCGAGTTCGGTGGGCTCGAAGCGCATGCCAAGCTCGCCGGTCTGCGTGTCGATGCGCATGACCTCGGCCTCCAGCGCGAACTTCTTGTTGCCTGGAAGTTCGATGCTTACTTCCGCAGTTGTGCCGACCGATCGCACGAGGTCGGGCTGGTTGAGGTCGATGCGGCAACCGTCGTGGGAGAGATCCGTGGCGACGCCCTGCGCCGTCGTTCCGTCTGAGTACGTCAGCGTCGCCGGATGCCGAGTCGATGCACGCACTGCACTGCGGCGGCGTTCGCGGGCGAGTGGCAGGACGCCGGTCATGATCAGGGTGGTGTCGTCCTGATCCGAGGCACGCCTGGCAACCACCTCGAGCACGATGAGCTCCGCGTCGGCGGCCTCTCGACCGGCCACCCACACCCGCTGGCCCGAACACATCGCCGCGGCCTCGCGGCTGGTGCGGACGCCGATGGTGACGATGAGGCCGGCCGCACCGGTGAGCCAATGCGTGATGACGCCGCGTTGCAGGCCGCTCTCGAGGTCGACGGGGAGCAACGTGACCTCGCCGCCGGCCATCATCCAGAGCGTGTGCGGGCGAGCCGGCTGTGGCTGCTCTGGCTGTGGCTGCTCTGGCTGTGGCTGCTCTGGTTGCGCGGTCATCGTCGGCTCCGGTCTGGACGTGGGCGAACGTCGCGAAAAATCGGGTGATTCGCCCTATTTAGTACCTACCGCTCATGTGTAGCCGGAAATTCCCCTTATGTATAGGTGCCGAACAGACACCGATCGCCACCGTTCAGGCGGTGTCGCCGAGGCTCATCAGCCGGAACTGCGCGCCGGTGGTGTCGGTCGCGACGGCGAGCCGGCCGTACGGGGTGTCTTCGGCTGGCCTGAGAATCGCCTCGCCCAACGCGAGCGTCGTCGCGACTGCTTCGTCGGTGTCGGCGACGCCGAAATAGACGCCCCAGTGCGCAGGAACGCCGTCCGGCGGGAAGACCGAGGCGTCCATGATGCCGGCCAGCTGGGTGTCGCCGTGTTGCATGACCGTGTACCGGAAGTCAGGCGTGTCGCTCATCGTCTGCGCGTTCCAATTAAACACGTCGCGGTAGAAGGCCACGGCGGCGTTGTAGTCGCGCGTGTCCAACTCGAACCAGCTTGGGGCGCCGGCCTCGCCGAGGACACCGAAGCCCTTGTGCAGGCCGGGCTTCCAGACCCCGACCAGCGCGCCGCCGGGATCGATGACGGCGGCCATCGTGCCCAGCTCGCCGACGTGCATCGGCTCGATCATGACCCGCCCGCCGTTCGCGAGCGCCATTTCGAGGGTCTTCGCCGCGTCGTCGCTGGCCAGGTGCACTGACCAGGCGTCGGGCATCGGGTTGCCGGAGTCGCGAGCCATGCAGCCCGCCACCAGCACACCGTCCTTACGGAAGTTGAAGTAGCCGCCGAACTCCGCGTTCGCTTCGTCTGCCGTCCAGCCGAAGAGTTCGATGTAGAAGGCTCGGCTGCGCTGCACGTCTGACGTCATCAGATCGATCCAGCAGGGCGCTCCGAGCGGGGCGGTTTCGCGTGCGGGCATGTGGCTCTCCCTGGGTTGAGACATTGTCCGGGCTCGTGCCTAGCATGTGCCCATGAGCACAATCATGGGGATGCGCGCATGGGCACAATGACCGCAATGCCGCAGGAGCTCGAAGATCGGTTCGAGCAGTACAGAGTCGAATTGCGCGGGTTCTGCTATCGCATGCTCGCGTCCCCCTTTGACGCCGAAGACGCCGTGCAGGAGACGTTCATCCGCGCGTGGCGGGGCTACGACAGCTTCGAGGGCCGGGCGTCGCTGCGGTCGTGGCTCTACAAGATCGCGACCAATGTCTGCCTCGACCTGCGCCGAAGCGGCGAGCGCCGTGCACGACCGATGGATTTCGGGCCGTCCCAAGAACCAGTGGCGACGAATCTGAACATGCTTCCGGAGACGACGTGGCTCGAGCCCGCGCCCGACGAGCTGATTGTCGCCGCAGACCGCGACCCGGCCGACGTCGCCGTCGCGCGCGACAGCGTCCGGCTCGCGTTCGTCGCAGCACTGCAGCACTTGCCGCCCCGCCAGCGTGCCGTCCTCATCCTGTGCGAGGTTTTGCAGTGGAAGGCCGCAGAGGTCGCCGAGCTCCTCGAGACGACGACGGCATCGGTCAACAGCGCCTTGCAACGGGCCCGTGCCACCCTCGAGACAGCCAAGCCGTCGGCGTCCGAGCCCGCGTCGCAGTTGAAGGCGACCGATCGCGAGTTGCTCGCCCGTTACGTCAAGGCGTTCGAGGCGTACGACATCGAGGCGCTCACCGCCTTGATCCACGACGACGCCATCCAGTCGATGCCCCCTTACGACATGTGGCTGGCAGGTCGTGACGACATCTTCAAGTGGTGGTTCGGGCCCGGCATCGGCTGTCAGGGCTCCCGGGTGATCCCGACCCTGACCGCAAACGGATCGGCTGCGTTCGGCCAATACAAGCCGAGCGCGGACGGCCGCTATGAGCCGTGGGCGCTCCAGGTCGTCGAACTGCGCGATGGCAAGATCGGCGAGCTCACCTTCTTCCTGGCGACGGAGACGCTGTTTCCGTTGTTCGGCCTACCACTCGAGTTCGAGGGTCAATAGTCGCTGCGCAGCACGGAGCCCAGCCCTAACAACCCGATCAGTTCGATCAACTCGGCGGAGGCGTTGCATAGTCGAAGCGTGTGGCCGTGGCGTCGACCGGCCAGCTCGAAGCGCGCGAGTGTCTCGACCGTGGCCACGTCCGCTGGCAGGTCGGCGACGTCCCAGTCGACGACCACGCGGTTGGTCGGGCGCGGCGCGGACGTAACCATCTGGATGCAGACGATCGTGAGGGCTGGAATTCATCGGCGCGAGGTCGCCCTATTCGGCCTTGGAGGTCGTATTCTCCGCGATGAGAACGTCCAGATTTGCGCGTTCGCGTGCCAGCATCGGAGGCCCACCATGACCGCATCCCCTGACCGCGGTGTCCTCGTCGTTCGCCATCGCCGGACCGTCGGAATTGTTGCGCTGGCTGTCACGCTCGGCGTCGGGATAGGCGGGTGTTCAGCGATCAAGAAGGTGAAGACCGTTGCCCAAGACGTGAAAAACAACAAGCAGACGATGGACTCGTTCACGACCAAGATCCAGTCCGGTGAAGCGAAGCCGTTCCAGGCGACCTACGTGACTACCGGCGACAACCCGACCACCGTCGTGTACGCCGTGCAGCCGCCGAAGGGTTTGGCTTTCACCAACACGCCTTCGAGCACCGGCAGTGCAGGCAGCGCTGCTGCTCAGAACGCACCGAGTCTTGACATCATTGTGAACTCGACGGGGGAGTACTCGTGCACGCCGCCCGACACGTCCGGCTCGGCAGGCAAGGGGACGTGGGCGTGTCAGATGTTGTCACCGGGCGACGCAAACTCGCAGAACGCGATCTTCGACTTTTACACACCTGCGCACTGGGTCAACTTCTTGAAGGGGTTCTCGCTCGCTGCCGGATTCGCCGGGGACAAGGTCACGTCCTCGACCATGACGGTGAACGGGTTCGCGATGTCGTGCGTTGACTTCAAGGCACCGGGCGACCCGACCGAGAGCACAATCTGCACGACCGCTCAGGGCATCTTGGGCTATGTAAAGGTAGCCGGAGACCCCACAAGTTTCGAAATCAAGAGCTACTCGTCAACGCCGGATGCCTCGCTGTTCGAGCTGCCACCCGGAGCTACGGTCACCCAGGTCACGCTGCCGTCTTCGCCAGCCGCTTGACCGCTAGAACCGCGAATCGCTTCGTCAACCCGTTACTGCCTCGCGATCCAACAGAGGCCCACCGGGTTGCCTCGCCGTTGGAGCTCTTCACCGACCTGTGTTTCGTGGTTGCGATTTCGCAGGTTGCCTCAGCACTGCACGTCCACCTGTCGGAGGGTCGCGGAGGCAGGGGAATTCTCGGCTTCGCGATGGTGTTCTTCGCCATCTTCTGGGCGTGGCTGAACTTCTCGTGGTTCGCTTCCGCCTACGACAATGACGACGTCGGTTACCGCCTCCTGACCCTCCTGCACGTACTTGGCTCACTCGTGCTCGCTGCCGGGATCCCCGGAATGGTCGACGGCGACTTCGCGCTTGGTGTGCTGGGTTATCTCATCATGCGGTCGTCGCTTGTCGTGCAATGGTTGCGCGTCGCGGCCGACGATCCGCCGCGTCGCGAGACGGCGCGTCGCTACGCGACCGGCATTGTCGTCGTCCAACTCGGCTGGGTCGCTTTCATCTTCTTGCCGCACGCCTTTGAAGTACCCGCGTTCAGTATTGGGGTCGTGGCCGAACTTCTCGTGCCGGTGTGGGCGGAGCGAGCCGGCGTCACGCCGTGGCACCCACACCACATCGCCGAGCGCTACAGCCTCTTCTACGTCATCGTGCTTGGCGAGACTGTGCTCTCGACAACTGTTGCGATCCAGCAGGCATTGACTGCGCACGAACTGCACGCGGGTCTGATTTCGGTAGTTGCCGGTGGCGTGTTGATCGTATTCAGCATCTGGTGGTTGTACTTCTCCCGTAACGACGGTGAGGCGCTGGCGCGGGTGCACGACAGGTACAACCACGACACGTTTCTGTGGGGCTATGGCCACTACTTCCTCTTTGCGGCCGGAGCAGCCATCGGCGCCGGCCTCGCTGCGCGCGTCGATGTCTGGCGACACAACTCTGCCTCTAGCCACGTGGAAACAGCATTTGCCGTCACTGTTCCGGTGGCGATAGTGCTGGCCACGATGTGGACGATCTGTGCGCGGTTGCACGACAAGTCGCGCCAGACCGCCGTGGCGTATGGGGCAGCTGTGTTGTTGGTCCTGGCGGCAACCGTGACGCCGATTCCGGAGCTTGCGGCGGGTGTCGTCTGTGCCGGCCTGCTGGCATTCGAACTTGCGAAGCAGCCGATGAGTTCTGATGAGTCGCAGCGTCCACATCACTGACACGTCAACTGTAGTTCGTCACCGAAAGGATCTCATCGTGCGCACCCTGATCGTGACCGAGTTCATCAGTCTTGACGGCGTCGTCGAGGCGCCTGGCGGAGAGTCGACGCACCCGAACGCCGGTTGGACGATGGCGTACGGCGTCCCGGAGAGCTACGCGTTCAAGCTGAAGGAGACGATGGACGCGCAGTCGATGCTGCTCGGTCGAATCACCTATGAGGGATTCGCCGCGGCATGGCCGGGGCGAAAGGGCGATCCGTTTGCGGACAAGATGAACTCGATGCCCAAGCATGTCGTGACGAACACCCTCACTGAGCTCGAGTGGAATGCGACGCCGCTCCGCGGCGACATCATCGCGGGGATTACCGAACTGAAGCAGGGCGACGGTGGTCCGATCCTGGTCCACGGCAGCGCGACCCTCGTTCGATTCCTGCTTGCCGAGCACCTCGTTGACGAGTTGCACTTGATGGTGTTCCCGGTGGCGATCGGCGGGGGGCTGCGGATGTTCTCCGATGATCGGAAGAAGCTCGAGTTCGAGCTCACCGACCTGGTGCGCTACGCCAGCGGCGCAACGCTGCAGATTTACCGCCCAGCGTCCTGAATTGAGGTACAACGGACCCAGGCGAGTTGCGGTACCGGGTGGGAGGCGGAGCGGGCGTGGATGTCGTGCAGGCCTACCCGCCGCCGTCGCCCCGCCGCTTCCTCGGCAGCCGCCGGACGTCTCGGCGCGATCGGCGCGATCCGCGCGCGGGCTGCTGGTGCTCACGGTGGTTCCGCTTGGCGTCAATGACAACGTCACGTCGGGCAATGTGTCGGAACCTGAACATCGCGCTGCGGCTGTCGAGGCTATGCCCGACAGTCTTGTCCGGCTCGTCATGCACGGCGTTGCACTGACCACGAATCTCATGACACAACGAGCCGCAATACGCCTCGCAGGGCTTCTCGCCGTGACCGCTGTTGTTGCCGGATGCGGCTCGGCCTCTCATGTGAAGACCAGAACGACGCCGACTGCTTCGCCCACTACCGCGCCTGCTCGCTCAGTCGCTCCTGCGTCCTCTGCCGTCGCGTCGGTCGCAGCCTTGACCAGTGACGCGGGTCACGGGGCCGCTCCGACCATCGGGCCGGCGTCCTCGGCCTTCATCACCAACGTCTGTTCGGCAATCACGATCAGCGATGCGCAGGCCACCGTGCAGCCGGCGATCGATGCGATCGGCTTCGACCCGAACAACCAAGACCCGGCCGGCATCTTCACGTGCACGATTGACGCAGCCGACCAGGCGGTGACCGTAACGGTTGAGCCCGAAGACGTGGCGATGGCAAACTACGAATCCGACGTCGCGGCCGAGAATGTGCCCGCCGTGCCGTCGTTACCCGGAGTCGGCGACGTTGCGGTGTGGACCCAGGTGGCAAACAACCCGCCCGATGTCTATGCGCACAAGGGCCACGTCACATGTGAAGTGAAGACGAATGACACTCAGGTGCTGAACCTGACCTACGATCCGAGCGTGGTCGACGGGGGCGTCACTGCCGCGAGCGCGGCCGCATACGCAGTCAAGCTTGGAGCGCTGTGCACCGACGTGTTCGCCGCAATCGGCTGACGGGCTTGGAGATCGGACGTCGAGGGGCGGGGGCTCGTTATGAAAGCGCAGTGTCGTCGAGTGCACTGTTGTCGAGTGCACTGTCGATGCAGGCGAGTACGGCTGGGTCGTCGGGTTGCGTCTTAGGTGTGAAGCGCCCAAGCACCTTGCCGTCTGGCGCGACGACGAACTTCTCGAAGTTCCAGTCGACGTTGGCTGGGTCGCCATCCCCACGCGGGGCCGGCAGGCTCGGGGCCTTCGCATAGGGCGTCTGCGTGAGCACCGCGTAGATCGGATCGCGGGCCGCGCCGTTGACCTCGATCTTGTCGGACATCGGGAAGGTGACCCCGTAGGTGGCCGAGCAGAACTCGGCGATGTCGGCGGCGGTACCAGGCTCCTGGCCCTTGAACTGGTTGCACGGGAAGCCCAGGACCGTGAAGTCGCGGTCAGCGAGTGTCTGCTGCAACTCCTCGAGCTTGGCGTACTGAGGCGTGTTCCCGCATCGGCTGGCGACATTCACCACCAACGCGACTCGGCCAGCGGTCAGTTCGCCAAACGTCGTGTGCGTACCTTGCAGGGTGGTTACGGGGAGATCAAGTAGATCGCTCATATCTACGTGCAGCGCTTGTCCCGAGTGCTGCATTCCCGCGCTACGGAAACTGCGCTACTTCGCGCGGGCCTGCTTGACCAGTGTTTTACCGAAGTCCCACACGAGGCCCGATCCACGGTGGGCTTCGTCCATGACGTCGATGAACGCGTCGACAAATAGGTCGACCTCGCGCTCGCCGATGATCAGCGGCGGGATCAGCTTGATAACTTCGAGGTGATCGCCCGAGACCTGCGTGAGGATTCGATGCTGGTGGAAGAGGGCGTGCACGATGGTCTGCGCGAAGAGGCCCTTGCGCGCCGCCTGCAACGCCGTCCATGACCCGCGCAGCTTCCATGATGTCGGGCGGCCGAACTCTATTCCGATCATGAGACCGCGGCCGCGAACCTCATGCAGCAGTTCGTAGCGATCGACGAGCTCGGTGAGCCGCGATTGCAACAACTCACCGATCTTGCGCGCGTTGTCGATGACGTTCTCCTGCTCGAGAACGTGCAGGGTGGCCAGCCCCGCCGCCATGGCCTGCGCGTTCGAACCGAACGTCGAGTCATGCACGAGCACGCGGTCCATCGATGAGTAGACCTTGGCGAAGATCCACTCACGACCGATTGTGGCGCCGATCGGGATGTAACCGCCCGACAGAGCTTTGGCGGTGGCGACCAGGTCGGGTTCAACACCGTCGTTTTGGAACGCGAAGAAATCGCCGGTGCGACCGACCCCGGTCTGCACCTCGTCGGCGATCAGGAGCGCCTTGTGGCTGCGGAGCAGGTCTTGCGCAGCAGGCAGGAAGCCAGGCGGGGAGACCGCAACGCCCTTGCCCTGGATCGGCTCGATCAGGAAGCCCGCAACGTCGCCACGGCGAAGTTCGCGTTCGAGCGCCTTCAGGTCGCCGAACGGGATAGCAGTGTCGGGCAGCATCGGCCCGAAGCCCTTGCGAAAAGCGCTCGAACCGTTGACTGAGAGCGATCCCGCGGTCAGGCCATGGAAGGCGTGATCGCAGTAGATGATGCGGCGGCGACCGGTCGCGTAACGCGCGTACTTCAGGGCGGCCTCGACGGCCTCGGTCCCGCTGTTGCCGAAGTAGACCCGGTCGAGATGGGGAACCTTCGCGAGTAGCGCCTCGGCGAGTGGGCCAGCCAGCGGCGGAGCGTCGAACTGGGTCAGATCGGCGAGGTCGGCGTCGATGACGTCGTGGATTGCCTGCCGAACGACGCGGTTATGGCGCCCGAGCGCGAACACGCCGAAGCCCGCGAGCATGTCGAGGTACTCCACGCCGTCCGCGTCGTAAAGGTAGGCACCCTGGCCGCGGGCGTAGACCTTGTCGAAGCCAATCGCGTGCAGCATCCGCGGCAGTTGCGGGTTCAGATACTGGCGGTGCAGCTCGTACCGCTCGTCCCCGCGCCGGGCGAGCACATCGCGAAGGTCGAATGGCTGGCCGGCTCGATCGTCAACGTCCATCGCCGAAGCCCACCTCCTCGCACATTCGGGCCTTCAGAAGGCACCGTAACCGATCTCCCGGAGCACAATGAGTTGGACGCCTCATCTGCACCATCTGATATACAGCGGTTGGACACAAATGTTTACCTGGAAGTACTTACCCGTTCTAGACCGTACGGCGGGGCGACGACATGGCCGAGCTTGGCGCAACAGGCAAGGGTGAGCAAGCCGCCCTTGACGCCGTCGAGCACCCGTCGGCGCTCGACGCCGTCGAGCCACCCGCCGTCCTGGCTCGGGCCCGAGCAATCGTCGTCCCGGCCCTTCGGGCCGCCGTCGACCGCGTGCAGGGCGAGCACATGCGCAGGATCGCTGCCTATCACCTCGGTTGGCTCGACGCCGACGGGCGACCGCTCCCAGGCGACGGCGTAGGCGGTAAAGCGATCCGGCCTGCGCTTGCCGTTCTGTCAGCGCAAGCCGCCGGCGGCACCCCAGACCAGGGAGTGCCGGCAGCGGTCGCGGTCGAGCTGGTGCACAACTTCTCCTTGCTGCATGACGACATCATGGATCGCGACGTCGAGCGGCGGCACCGCCCGACCGCGTGGGTCGTCTTCGGTGAGGGCCAAGCGATCCTCGCGGGTACCGCGATGCTGACGGCAGCAGTCGACGTCCTTGTCCGTGACGGCGCCGCAGGGCAGCGCGCACTGCCGAGCCTCATCAGGGCCGTCGAAGGGCTCATCGACGGGCAGTCCGCTGATCTCGACCTCAGCACTCGGCGCGACGCCGAGCTCGACGAAGTGCTCGCGATGGAGGCCGGCAAGACGGCCGCGCTGCTCGCGTGTTCGGCCTCGATCGGGGCATTGGCCACCGGCGCTGACGCCAGTGTCGTCGACGCCCTCGCCGGCTATGGCCACGAGCTCGGCATGGCATTCCAGCTCGTCGACGACATCCTCGGCATTACCGGCGACGCCGCCGCGACCGGCAAGTCGTCATCGTCAGACGTCCGGGCCGGAAAGCAGAGTGCGCCCATCGTCGCTGCGCTGCGTTCCGGAACGTCGGCGTCCGAGCAGCTGGCAAGAATGCTCGCCGATGGTCCGCTCGAATCCGATGACGACGTGACCCACGCGACGAAGCTGATTGACGAAGCGGGCGGCCTCGAGTGGGCGGCGCACGAGGCCGACCGGAGGCTAGCGCTCGCTCTTAGCTACCTCGACGCACTCAGCCTCCAACAGAAGATTCCCGCCGAGACGGGAACAACTTCTGACCTGGCGGCGCTGGCTCGGTATGTCGTCGAACGTGATCGTTAGTCGAGGAGGACGCACCTCGTGACCGCGCAGACGTACTCCGACCTGACCGACGCGGTCGGTTTGGCGGTGAAGCGCGCGCAAGCCCACCTTGTGGGCCGCCAAGATGCCGCCGGCTGGTGGAAAGGCGAGCTGCGCACCAACGTCACGATGGACGCAGAAGACTTGCTGCTGCGGCAATTCCTCGGCATCTTGAAGCCGCAGGAGACTGCCGAGGCGGCACGCTGGATCCGTTCCCAGCAGCGCGCCGACGGCACGTGGGCCAACTTCGAGCGTGGCCCTGGCGACGTGTCGACAACGATCGAGGCTTACGCCGCGCTGCGCTTAGCCGGTGACGGCGTTGATGAGCCTCATATGGCGGCTGCTCGCGCATTCATCCTTGCCGGTGGCGGCATCGAGGCGAGTCGGGTGTTCACCCGGATCTGGCTGGCGCTATTCGGCGAATGGTCGTGGGACGACCTTCCGTCGATGCCCCCCGAGTTGGTGTTGCTGCCGAAATGGTTCCCGCTGAATGTCTACGACTGGGGCTGCTGGGCCCGGCAAACCGTGGTGGCGATCACCGTGGTGGCCACGCTTCGACCAGTTCGCCCGCTGCCTTTCACGGTCGCTGAACTGCGCTCGGGGGTAAGGCCAGCGCCGGTGAAAACCGGGCCAGTCGCGACTGCTTTCACGATGCTCGACAAGGCCCTCAAGCTGTATGACCGGTCGCCGATCAAGCCGGGCCGAGCAATGGCGTTTCAGCACGCCACCGACTGGGTGCTGCGCAGGCAAGAGGCCGACGGCGGGTGGGGTGGCATCCAGCCACCGTGGGTCTACTCGATCCTGGCATTGCACCTGACCGGCCGCTCCCTCGACGATCCCGCGCTGGTCGCCGCGATCAAGGGTCTCGATGGCTTTCTGATTCGCGAGGAGACCCCCGATGGCGTCATCAGGCGGCTCGAGGCATGCCAGTCACCCGTGTGGGACACCTGCCTCGCTCTGATCGCGCTGTTCGACGCCGGCGCGGAGGTCGACGACCCATCGGTGCGGGCGGCTGTCGACTGGTTGCTGGCCGAGGAGGTACGGGTCAAGGGCGACTGGGCGGTCAAGCGGCCCGACCTCGACGCCGCAGGCTGGGCGTTCGAGTTCGCCAACGACGCCTACCCCGACATCGACGACACCGCCGAGGTAGTGCTGGCGCTTCGCCGCACCGGTCCTGTGTTGCGGCCCGACGTTGCGGCGGCGGTGGAGCGCGGTACCCGGTGGGCCGTGGGCATGCAGTCACGTGACGGGGGATGGGGCGCGTTCGACGCCGACAACACCCGCCGGCTGGTCGAGAAGGTGCCGTTCTGCGACTTCGGTGCAGTAATCGACCCGCCGTCCGCCGACGTCACCGCACACGTGGTCGAGATGCTCGGGCATAGCGGCATGGCACACACCGAGGCGGCGCGGCGGGGCGTCCGGTGGCTTCTTGATGCCCAGGAAGAGGACGGTTCGTGGTTCGGCCGCTGGGGCGCGAACTACGTATACGGAACGGGCGCCGTCCTTCCCGCACTAGCCGCCGTCGGAGCGGATCGCGACTCGATACCCGTTCGTCGCGCGGTGCACTGGCTGGAGAAGCATCAGAATCCGGACGGCGGGTGGGGCGAGGATCTGCGCTCCTACACCGACGATGAGTGGCGAGGCAGAGGAGAGTCGACTCCATCGCAAACTGCGTGGGCGCTGCTCGGGCTGCTCGCCGTCGATCCAGAGAACGACGCCGTCACGCGCGGCGTCGACTGGCTCACGCGCACCCAGCGAGCCGATGGCGGCTGGGACGAGGACCTTTACACCGGCACGGGGTTTCCCGGCGACTTCTACATCAACTACGAGATGTACCGCGTGGTGTTCCCGCTCAGCGCGCTCGGCCGGTATCTGCGCGCGCAGAAGGTCATCCGGTTGCCATGAACGACCTGCTGATTGTCACCGCGCTGCGTACCGAGTACGCCGCGCTAGCCGGCCGCGTTCCCGGCGCGACGTTGGCCCGCTGTGGCATGGGTCCGGAGAAGGTCCGCGAGTGGCTGCCGCGACTGTCGCAGCTGGCGCCGAAGGCGGTGGTGGTCGTCGGCGTTGCGGGCGGGCTCGATCCGACGCTGCGCCCTGGCGACGTGGTCGTGGCGACTGAAGTGCGCGATGAGCGCGGTCGGATCGTGCAGCGCGCAGCAGCCCCGCTCGTCGCAGAGTTGCGTCGCCTGGGGATGCGGGTGCGCACCGGTCCGATGCTCAGCAGCGATCACATCGTGCGTGGCACCGCGGCCCGGGCGCGCCTCGCAGCCACCGGCGCGATCGCGGTCGACATGGAATCCGCCGCGATCGTGCGCGCAACTGTCGGCGTCCCGACTGCAGTTGTTCGGGTCATCGTCGACACGGCCTACCGCCCGATGACGAGCCTGAACACCGCGACTGCAGGCGCGCGTGCGCTGCTGACACTGCACAAGATGGGACCCGCGCTTCGACAGTGGGCCGACCTCGTCGGCCCGCGGCGGGTGCTACTCGCGGCACCTCGGTCGTTCTGCGCCGGCGTCGAGCGGGCGATCGACATCGTCGAGTTGGCCCTGCAGCGCTACCCGCGACCTGTCTACGTTCGCCGCCAGATCGTGCACAACGCGCACGTGGTCGCCGACCTCCAACGGCAGGGCGCGGTGTTCGTCGAAGAACTCGACCAAGTACCAGACGGGACGACGGTGGTGTTCTCGGCACACGGCGTCGCACCCGCCGTCCGGGCTGAGGCTGCGCGACGCGGCCTCAACGTCATCGATGCCACTTGCCCGTTGGTTGCGAAGGTGCATAGCGAGGCCCGGCGGTTCACCGCGCGGGGTGACACGGTGCTGCTCATCGGGCACGCGGGCCACGACGAGGTCGAGGGCACGATGGGCGAGGCTCCCGGCAAGATCTTGCTGGTCGAAAATGCCGCCGACGCTGAGCGGGTCAGCGCGGAAGACCCCGAGCACGTGTCGTTCCTGATGCAGACGACGCTTGCGGTCGACGACGCGATGGATACCGTCGACGTGCTGCGCCGACGGTTCCCCACGATCGAGTCGTCGGCGACCGACGACATTTGCTATGCGACCACCAACCGGCAGCAGGCGGTCCGCGCGATCGCTGCTGAATCCGACGTCATGATGGTGCTCGGATCGGCGAACTCCTCGAATTCCGTACGGTTGGTCGAAGTGGCCGAGCGTCTCGGAGTGCCCGCTCATCTGGTCGACGACGCCACCGACATCTTGCCCGAATGGCTTGATGGCGCGTCGACGATCGGCATTACCGCCGGAGCGTCGGCTCCACCGCATTTGGTCGACGAGGTCATCGAAACGCTTCGCGCGCTCGGCCCCGTCGATGTCATCCAGCGTGCCGTCGCAGATGAAGACGTCACGTTTTCACTACCGAAAGGTGTTGCAGGCTGATGCCCATTCCCATGCGCCAAGGAGCACGCATCGGCTGGTACCTGTTCGCGCAGAAGAAGCTGCACCGACGCGAGAAGTTCCCGCTGATCGTCGAGCTCGAGCCGCTGTTCGCCTGCAACCTCAAGTGCAACGGTTGCGGCAAGATCCAGCAGCCGCACGACCTGCTGGCCCAGCGGATGCCGGTCGAACGGGCGCTTGCCGCGATCGAGGAAGCCGGCGCACCGATGGTGTCACTGGCCGGTGGTGAGCCGTTGATGCACCCGCAGATCGACGTGATGGTCAACGAGCTCGTGAAGCGCAAGAAGTACGTCTACCTGTGCACCAATGCCGAGCTCGTGCGCAAGCGCTGGGACAAGTTCAACTTCAAGCCGTCGCCGTACTTCGCGTTCACGATTCACATCGACGGTCTCCAGGAACGTCACGACGAGTCGGTCGCGAAGCAGGGTGTGTTCGACGAGGCCATCGAAGCGATCAAGTTCTTGAAGGAAAAGGGATTCCGGGTCACGACGAACTCGACGTTCTTCAACACCGACACACCGCAGAACATCATCGACGTGATGAATTTCCTGAACGACGAGGTCAAGGTCGACCAGATGATGATCTCGCCCGCGTACGCCTACGAGAAGGCGCCCGACCAAGACCACTTCCTTGGCGTGACCGAGACGCGTGAGCTGTTCTCCAAGGCGTTCGCCGGTGGCAACCGCAAGCGCTGGCGTCTCAACCACTCGCCGCTGTTCCTCGACTTCCTCGAGGGCAAGATCGACTTCGAGTGCACCGCGTGGGGCATCCCGTCGTACTCGTTGTTGGGCTGGCAGAAGCCGTGCTACCTGATGGCCGACGGGTACGTGAAGACGTACAAGGAGCTCATCGAGAAGACCGACTGGAGCAAGTACGGTCGCGGCCGCGACGAGCGCTGCAACAACTGCATGGCGCACTGCGGCTACGAGCCGACCGCCGTGCTCGCGACGATGGGGTCGATCAAGGAGAGCCTGCGCGCGTTGCGCGAGCAGGGCTGATCCAGATCGCGGCGTGGGCTGGTTCCACCGCGCGGCTGA
>DATCFU010000187.1:0-8987 GCA_036509315.1 Acidothermaceae bacterium | reverse complement strand
CGGCCAGCCAAGCACCGTGACCCTACGACTAGCTCGCTGGAGCTCCGCCGCTGACGCACTCACCAAGATCGGGCCAACCGCCCTGTGACCAGCCGCAGTGCCCGACGCAGGCATCAGCACGACCAAACGCGCGTCAACGCGACATGTGTGCGTGTTCAGCTGACGCCCAGAGCGGCGAGGGCGTGACTCGGAATCCTCACGCAGCCGAAGCAGGACCAACGTACTAAGGCGATGATTGCCACCACTGCCACTCAGGTGGCGGTTGCGGCCATTCCGGTGGTGGCGCCCAACCAGCCGGTGGTCGCCAACCCGGTGGTGGTACGGGCCAGTTCAGAGGCGGCGTCCAGCGGCTCACTGGTCGGCGACGTTGTCGAAGCCAGAGCCCGATGCTGCCGATCACAACACCGAGGACTCCACAGGCGCTCATAGTGAGCCGCTCTGGCCGACTACGGTTGGCGCACTCGTTTTCCAGCCCGAGCGGATAAGTCGGCCCTGGATCTGACGGCACAAAGTCTGCGATCTGCGGGGAACACGATCGGCGCGTGCCGTCGTATCTCACCGCTCTTGGCCAAAGCGCCGCGACGAAGGCGACAAGCAACAGTGTCACAGCTGCGCCGATTAGCACCTTGGGTGCGCGCTGCGACTGCGGGCCAGCGGATAGGGACATGCCAACAGTGTCGCTGGTTCAAAGCCAATCCATGACCGCGGAACGCCACGACTCCGACATCCACTCGCCAGCAATATGTGGGTGATCTGTTGCGAGCACTGCCGGAAGCAAAACGACCGTCACCGCGGCAGAAGCGGATCAATTTCGAGCCAGTGTCGGTCCTATCGTGGGAACCTACCGAGGGAGCCGCACGTGAATCGACGCCGCGCGTAGTTCGAGCGCACAGCGGCGAATCCACCTCTCCGGACGAGACTGCTATACGTCCCCGCGTTCGGCATCGCGGCGCTATTCATCGGCGTGCAACGTGGCTGGGTCGTCGGCGCTATCGCGGCGATCGTCTACGGCGGAATAGGACTTGCCGGCGCATCGCGCCACGCGGCCTCATGCGTTGGACGCGAGCCCATCCGGTACTCGAGAACGCATTCCTTGGACCACTTCTCTTCCTCGCGCTGGCCTACCTGACACACCTGTCGGTCTGGTGGTGTGCCCTCGCGGGAGTGCTGGGCAGCATTGGCGGGGCGGGTGCCGGTGCCGATGGCCGTTTAGACATGCGGATCGTGCGCCGATATCGAAGCGTGGCCGATGACACGTGGCAGTACCCGGTGAGTTACCCGGTCGGTTCCACCAACCACCTGCTGACCGAGCTCGACCGCAGCCCTTACGGCTCGGTGAGGTGGCGACGTCCGGCGGCCCGGGTCATCGATCTCGCCCTGCTCATCGGTCCGGTGGTGTGGCTCTTCAGCGCGGTGCCGAGCCAACCACCCCCGAATAGCGGCGTCGACGATTGGGCGTTCGGCGTGCAGATCCTTGCCGTGCTCGCATCGATTGTGTGGTTCGTCGTGCTTTGGCCGGTCTACGAGATAGTTGCCGTCGGGGTGTCGGGTCGGACGCTCGGCAAATGGATCACCGGACTGTGCGTTGTCGACAAGGACTCGGGGCGTATCCGGATCGGATCGCTATTCGGCCGCACGATTCTCGTGGTCGGCTGTTTCGTCGTGGCATTCCTCGCCGGATTGTGGTGCTGGTTCGTTTATCCGCCGCTGGCGATCGTTCCGGCCGCCGCGCTAGGTCTGTCGCAGGCGATTCCTGCATTACGCGGTGAGCGCACTTGGCTCGACTCCGCGACCGGAACGGACGTAATTCGATGCCCACGACTGACCGAGCCTCGTTAGCCCAGACACGTCGTGGTCACGCTAGGGGCCGCGCGGCTTCGAACACTCTCTGGCCGCAACGAGCTGCTGGCGCGTGTCACAGCGGCAGAGTCGTGCGTTGCAGTGGCCAGGCATCGCCGCCGACCGAATGCTCGTCCGGCGCTTGGTTGGTTGCGCACCGCAGGACATCCGGGATACTCAGGCCGTAAGTCAACCAGAAAGCCGCGCTGTGCGTCTTTCTGGCGCACGAACACCACGACGGGGGTCTTTGCCGTGCGCAGTAGCTCATCACCCGATGTCCGCCTGGGTCTTGCCCGGCGGCAGCCGCGAGTCCCGGTGGCAGTCGTGGTGGCGCTCGGCGTGGCCGCCGCGGGGTGCGGTCCGTCGTCCGGGCACGCGGAATCGCCGAACGCATCGACAGGTGCGACGCCCGCCCATAGCGCACTCATGCCAACCGCGGCCGCGGCCAGCGCTATCTCAGCGGGGGCTTCGGGCGCGAGAACGAGCCTTAGCATTCGCCAGGTCTATGAATCCAACGACCCGGGCATGACCGGCGCGCTGGTGCCCGACGGTGCCGACAACCCGGCGCCACCACAATCAACGTCAGCTTCTGAGATTGCCCAGACAACGCCCTCCGCGGGCGACCTGGCCTTCTATGCTTCGATCGACTGTTCGCGGCCGCTGAACCAACGCGGTACTTCTGCTCCGGACGATCCGGTCAAGTTCCTGGTCGCGTGCGGTACTCCCGACGGCACCCACTGGTACAAATACCTGCTCAACCCGACCCTCATTCAGGGCACGGACATTGCGTCGGCGCGTGCAACCCTGGTCGCGGGGACGGGCACCCAGTGGTCGATTCTCCTGACTTTTACCACCGCTGATGGCGGCGCGCTGGGCGACGTTCACTGGGCACAACATAGGCAAGGACACGGCGGTCGTCGTCGACGGTTTAGTGAAGTCAGCCGAGTTCATCGCTGACGCGATCCCGGGCGGCATCGCCCAGATCAGCGGCAACTTCAGCGAGAAAGCCGCAACGGAACTCGCGAATGCGCTACAACGCTGACGGTTCAAAACATCAGTGCATCAGCGGTCGGCCTAGGGACTGGTGAGCCCGTTCACGGCCAGGTTCGCGGGACATCTGTGCACCAGGCCGCGGCCGGTCTTGACGTCATGGCCCACCATGACTGTGGAACTTGCGAGTCATACGCGCTCGCGAGTCCGGCGACGCTCCTAGCCGCACGTCATCGCCAAAAGCGGATCTTGATCGCAGGGGGCGTCGCCGACTTCGACCATTTGCGGAGCCGCGGCCGCTCGCGTCTGCAACGTCGGACCGGTGGCACGCTTCGATATCGGATCCGACGCATGCGCTGCGCCAGCGGACGGGGAAGTCCTAGATGATGGAACGGTGGGGATGGTCGCAGAACGATTCGTTGCGGAGCGGCCTCATGTCTGATGCGTCAGCTGCCGGGTCGTGGCTACTCGGCGACCGAATGGTCAATCGGCTCGGTTTCGGTGCGATGCGCCTCGCCGCCAGGGAGGCGTTCAACCGGGCAGCGGTGTCCCGTGATCGTCGCGGGTCTGTTGCCGTGCTCCGCAGAGCTGTCGAGCTCGGGGTCAACCACATCGACACCGCGGCGTTCTATTTCTCGTCCCGGCTGTCAGCGAATGAGCTGATCAACTCGGCGCTGGCGCCGTATCCCGGCGACCTTGTCGTTGCAACAAAGGTTGGCCCCGGGCGTAACCCAGACGGCTCATGGGCCACGTGGAGCAGGGCCCGACCAGCTCCGCGGGCAGGTGGAGGAGAACCTTCGGCAGCTGGGACGGGAGTCGCTTGACCTCGTGTACTACCGCGCGAGCGGACCGGGGTCGATCGCGGAACACCTGGGCGCGTTAGCAGACCTTCGTCAGCAGGGCTTGGTGCAGCAGCTGGGTGTGTCTGCGGTCACCGTCGATCAATTCGAGGAGGCGAGCAGCGTTGCTCCAATCGTCTCCGTTGAAAATCGGTTCGGAATCGGCGCACGAGAGGATGGGGCGGTACTCGCGCTCGCCCGAGCACGGGGAGTTGCTTTCGTGCCGTACTTCGCTATCGCCGGCCGCGCTGGGGCACGCGGTGCAGTTGCCGGTAAGCATCCCGACATCGAGAAGATCGCGCGAGCTCACGATGGCACCGCGGCGCAGGTACGGCTCGCGTGGACGCTCGCACAGGGCGAAAACGTGCTCGCCATCCCAGGCACCGGCGACCTGGATCACCTCGCCGAAAACGTTGCGGCTGCCGCGCTACACCTCACCCCGACCGAAATCGCGGAACTGAACGAACTCCAACTCGACTAGCCTCGCTTGTGCTGACGCACCGCAACACGCCACCAACAAACATGAGCAACGCGCCGACGACCTCCGGCAGGGTGCTTCCTGACGACCGGCAGACCAACGGCGGGGACACGTGTATCGGGTAAGCCGAGCACATCGCCGCATTATGTGGGTGATCCGTGGGGGCACCCCGGCGCCTGCGGAACGTCCGTCAACGCGGCAGATCTGTGAGTCCGGTTGTTTGTCGCAGGACTTGGGTCGGCCGTGGGTTTCGCCGATGCTTGCGGGGTGAAGGTGTTGCCGCTCCGGCGGCCGGGCGTGTGCGTGGGCTGTTCCACGGAGCTGCCGATCGGTATCCGCGCCGGTTGGGACGCAGCATCGCGGACAGTTCGTTGTCTTGCGTGCGTCGATTCGCTGCTCGCGAGCGACCTAGCGGATGAGGCTGTTCGCGCGGAGCCCGCGGACGCGGCTGTGCCCGGCGCCGCGGCTGACGCGATCGAGCTTCCATCCCCACAGACCGCACCTTTAGCCGGTGGCCCTGGTGGGGGGTCGGCGATGCGCGAATACCAGCGGCGCTCCGAGCACCGAGATCAGCGGGTCCGCGCGGCCCATCCCAAGCTCGGGGGGCTGATCCTGGCGTTGAGCAACGAGCCGGCGAGCACTCGGAACTGGGCACAAGGCGCCGCGGGGGAACGCGCTGTCGCCGCGACGCTAGACGAACTCGTGGGCGATCACCTCACGGTCCTGCACGATCGGGTATCGCGCCGCCCCGACGGGCGACTCTCCCGAGCCAACATCGACCACCTCGTGGTTTCCGCTAGCGGCGTGTGGGTGATTGACGCCAAGACCCACCGAGGCGCACTCGAGGTTCGCCGGTCCGGTGGCCTATTCAGCCCGCGCCTGGAGAAGCTTTACATCGGAGGCCGCGACAAGTCGCCGCTGCTCGCCGGGCTCGGCATCCAGGTTGCCGCGGTGCGGGCCGAGTTGGCGACCGTGCACGCCGACGTACCGGTACGCGGCGCGCTGTGTTTCGTCGGTACCGAGTTGCCCTGGTTCGGCGATTCCATCGATGGCGTGCCGCTGGTCGGGCGACGCGGCCTCGCGAAACTCCTCAAACGCGACGGCGACCTCACCTCCGAGGATCGCGACGCCATCGCACAATTCCTTGCCGCCCGGTTCCCGGCCGCTTAGTGGCACGTCATTGCGGCCAGATGTTCGCTTTCCTTGGGTGCTCCCGCATCAACGCCGAATGATGGCCAGGCTCGACTTCGAGTTGTTGGGCCGGGACACCCGCCGCGGCCTTGGTGCTGTGGATGCGGCCGTGCGCTTCGAGCTTGTCTAGGAGGTGATTACGAACCTCGCGTCCGGTGTTCAGGCCGACTCGTGGGCTAGGAAGCGCTCCACTAATGTTCGGATTACCACGGCCATGCTGAACCCGCTGGCCCCACAGAAACCGCGTAACCGCTCGTAGTCGCCTTCAGGCAGACGTACGGGTAGCACCTTCAGCCGCGCACCAGCAGGGGACAAGTCGATCCCCCACGCGAGCAGGGACTGTAGTCGTTCTTGGTCCAGCGAAGGTCGCGCAGCCGCGCCGGAGCTCGCAAATATCGGAGCGGACACGCCACCGGTCAGCTGAGCCAACACGAGGCCGTCCAGGAGTTCATCGCGTTCTTCCGGCTGCAAAGTTTGCAAGGCCTTGTGCAGCAAGTGACTAAGCCTGTCCGACATCGCGATACCGCCTTCCGATATCGCCACCCTAGGGTGCCGTCCGGTCAGGGTCAACCAAACCGGAGACGAGCGAGCGACCTAGTGAGCGCTCATCGACAGGTTCGGGCGCGCGTAATCGCGGCAGATCTGTGTCGAGGTTTGGGACCATGACAGCATGCCCTCCGATCGGTCGCACCTCGTGGCCGCACGCAAGCTGGCGACAGCCGCCCACGACGGCCAGACGTATCCCTCGCCCGAGGCCGAGCCATACATCTGCCATCCGATACGAGTCATGGAGTCCCTTGCCGACCTCGATGAAAAGATCGTTGCGCTACTGCACGACGTCCTAGAGGACACCTCGGTTGACGTCGCCGCGCTACGCGCGCACGGCTTCGAGAAGCAAGTGATTGAGGCTGTTCTGCTACTAAGTCACGATCCGGCGGTCGAGTACACCGAGTACATCCAGCGATTGGCACCCAACCGGATAGCTCGACACGTCAAGCTCGCCGATCTCGCCGACAACGTTCGCAATAACCGCCGCCTGAGTTGCACTCCCGAGGTTCGCGCACGCATCGCCCGGTACGAAGCCGCGAAGCGGGTGCTGGCCGCGCACGAAGCAAACGCTGGCTGACGCATCGAGTGCACCGACCGGCGCATCAGCGTGCGTGGCTAACGATGGCGAAAGGGCAGGAGCAAGCCGATGCAGACGACCCGCACGCCAAGCACAATGAGGACCGCGTCCTGCACCGGTGATGACACGAACCAGATCAACGAGCCCGACACTGCCGCAGCCCAAACCGCGCCGCCAGGGGCTCGTCAGGAAAGTGAGCCATCATCTCGTCGAGCCGAAGCGCCATGCATCAACGCTAGGGCTCGTGACCTGAAGGCACTGATCCCGGCAGTTCGCACGGGCGTCATCGCCAGATGTGGATGTTTCGTGCAGCCGCATAGCGCGTCACCCACGAATCTGACTTCTGCGGCGCTCTCGGCGCCGCCCAGCGTGGTTGGGAAGTGGCCACCCTGCAGTCAGTAGCCGGATCCGTTCGCTCGGTCATGGCGAATCGTGAACCGGCCAGGTTGCCACGGCCACCACGTCGCGAAGTATTCGACGTCGTCACCGGGGCAGACCGTGAAGCTCGCCTTGTTGGCGCGGCTCCAGTTGTGCGCGACATACGTCACGCCCACCCTCGCGCCACTAGGTCCGACGGCGACTTGCACCGGCTGCCCCCAACGCATCGCGGGCACCGCCTGGTCAGCCGACGACAAGTCCTCGACGAGCACGAGCGGGTTTGACGACGACAGCCACCACAGCAGACGGGGACACCAACGTGCGCGCCGCGCGACGAACCCGAAGGTCATCTCCTTCTCATTTACAACCACGGTCCTACCCTACGGACGCCGGTCCCGTGGCCAGACCGTAGCGGACCTCTAGTTGACGTCGCGCATTCCGAGGATGCTTGACTCAACGAGGCGCCACCCCCCCATACCTGGTTGCGGCACGATCGCCTGAACCCGCAGGCAGAAGAGTGCGTTTCGTGGGCGGCTATTAGGACTCCAGTCCGCCGTCGGAGTGAAGTAGTTGGCCGTTGATCCATTCACCGTCGGGCGAGCATAGGAATGCGACGAGTGCGGCGGTGTCTGTTGGTTGCCCCGCTCGGCCTCGCGGGTTCCGAGCGATGACGTGCTGGACCTGCTGGGGTGTCATCCACCCGGTGTCAATCGGTCCAGGGTTGATTACGTTGGCGGTGATGCGCAGATGTGCGAACTCGCGGGCGGCGCCGAGCACGATGCGATCCAGCGCGCCCTTACTCGCCCCGTAGGGGAGATTGCCAACCGTGTGATCGCTGGTCAATGCGACGATGCGACCAGCTCCCGGCGCGGCGCGGTAGCGCCGCCCGTGTTCGGCGATGAGCTGCCACGATGCTCGTGTATTGACAGCGAAATGCCGGTCGAAGCTCTCGACGGTGGTGTTCAGAATGTCGGAATCGACGCTTTCGCTGTGACACAGTACGAGGGCGGTAACCGGGCCCAGGCGTGTCTCGACCTCATCGAAGACGCGGGCCGCAGTCGTGGCGTCTTCAAGGTCCGCCTCGATGCTCATGGTCCGTCCATCGGACCTGACGGTCGCCGCAGGGTTATCCGGGTCGCGGCCCCAGGGCATCCGGTCGTCGTACGGCGACCAGTACGTGGTTGCGACATCCCAACCGTCGTCCGCGAGCCGTTGCCCGATCGCCGCGCCGATGCCAGCCCGCCGCCCGACGCCGGTGACCAAGGCGATCGGCCGCGTGAGGCCTTCATTCTGCATAGCGTGATAGTCCGGCAACCGGCCCGTACCTGCCACCGATTTCGAGCCGGCCACGCGTATTGGATTCGGGCGCACAAGATCGCCATTCGCGGAACGAGTGCGCGTTGGGAGCGGTCGGCGGGCGGACTGCAGCGGCGCCCGCTTTAGATTGCCTCGTCGGTGTTCTCCCGTACGGTTTGGTCGTGGCGACATCGCGGACAACCGGGGTGCAACGCGAGTCGCTGCCAACCGCGTTCAAGGTGTGGGTCTGCGGCGCGTTGGTCTCCCAGCTTGGCGACGCCGCCATGTATTTCGCGCTCGGCTGGGCCGCGTCCGCCCATGGCGGCACCGCTGCCGGGCTTGTGCTGTCGGGCATCGTGTTACCTCGCACCGCGTTGTTGCTTGTCGGCGGTGTAACCGGTGACCGCCTAGGTGCGCGCCGGGTGATGATCACCGGCGATGCGATCATGCTGGTCGTCGCCGTTGGCCTTGGATTCATTGCGTGGCGGTCAGGCACACCGCTACCGCTCCTACTCGCGGCGGCGGTGATCATCGGCGTTGTCGATGCGTTCTATTTGCCGTCGTCGGGGTCGATGCCTCGACGCTTGGTCAACGACGTCGATCTGGCTCGTGCGGTCGCGCTGCGCCAAAGCGGAACCCAACTGGTGTCGATGATCGGCGGTCCGATCGGTGGCCTGGTTGTCGCGGCCGCAGGGTTCGCCGCGGCGGCGTGGGGTGACGCGGTCACGTTCGCTGTTGCGCTCGTGGTGCTGATCGCGATCCGGGCCCGAGTGGCCGTGCCGCCGGTCGAGCCACGGAGCAGTGTGCTGCGCGACATTCGCGACGGACTGCGCGTCGTGGCCGCTACTCC
>DATCFU010000186.1:0-4771 GCA_036509315.1 Acidothermaceae bacterium | reverse complement strand
GCCGATGGAAGCGTAGCTGGCATCTGGCAACTTGCCGTCAACTAGCCCGCACCGCAGTCGCATTCGCATACACGGCTGCCACGAATTGCAACACTGGTTGTCCCGGCATGCGCTTGTCGCGCCGTGTTCTCGACACTAAGCCCGGATCCACCGTGGTCTGATTTTGTGGGCGTGTAGTTGATCTGGTGGGTGTGTCAACTGCGGCGGGGTGTGGCTGACTGGCCGGTGTGCCCGGCTTTTCCACTTCTGGTCCTGGTCGTGGCCGTCGCGGCCTGTGAATGGTTCAGTGGTTGGCTGGTGGTCCGGTCGAGGCGGTGAACAGGGTTTCCCATGCGTCTTGCCAGGGCCAGCGTTGGGGTAGTCGCAACGTCAGTTGTCGCGCGGATCGGGCGACGCGCGCCGGGACACTGATCAGCTGTGTCCGGATCGTGGCTGTCGTCGCGCGGGCATGGATTTTCGAGGCAAGGCAGCCGGCGGCGCGGGTGAGGTTGAACGCGATCGCGGCGAGCACAAGCCATGCGCTGTTGGCGGCGAACTTCCCCGAGGGCAGGTGCGCGAGCGGCCCGTTCTTCAGATCTGCGATGACTTGTTCGATGATCGCGTGCCGGCGGTGGTCGCCTTCGGCGTCGAGCATCGGCAGTGGTGTGTCGGTGAACACGGCATGGTGGCGCCAGGCGGGGAATAGTTCACCTTGGGCGTTTGCCACGACGTTGTTCGGGTTGGCATCGCGGACGCGGCGCACGATCAACCGTGCATTCACCTGCTGGTTGCGCGGTTTCGACGTGAACGCGGTGAACGGGATTTCGGCGACCTCGGCATCGGAAACCCAATGCTGGAGTTGTTCATCGAAGACCGCGTTCGGGTAGCTGATCGTTGTCCATGCTTCGTCGGGGATCGACCCGATCGCCCTTGTGATAGCTGGGTCCTTGCGGGCGGTGATCGAAAACCGGGCACCACCACGGCTGATCGCGGCGATCACGTCTTGGCGGTAGTAGGCGGAGTCGGCGCGCACGATCACCAGACCCGTGCAGCCGCAGGCCTTCACGGTCTTCAACGCATCCGCGACGAGCCGTGCGGCGCCGCGGGCGGAGTTCGCCGATCCTTTCCGCAGCCGGGTGCCCGCGATGACCGGTGCGGCCAGCGGTGTGGACACGACCGCGATCTGGGCGTTCAAACCGTTGACACCGCTATAGCCGCGACCGGCGCCCTGCTTGGCGTAGCCGAAGGTCTGGCGCACGGTGTCATCGATGTCGACATAGGCGACCTGATCGGCACCGGGCAGCAGCGCCATCAGTGGCGAGGTTCGCGACGAAACGTGCCGCGACCGCATCGAGCTGGCGGACATGACCAAACGTGAACTCGCGCAGGAACGTCCCCAACGTCGACGGTGCCCGGATGCCCTCGAACACGCGGTGCATGCCGCCGTGGCGGAGCAGGTCCATGTCCTGGATCGAGTCCGCGCCGGCGACCATCCCTGCCACAAGCGCCGACAGCTTCAACCCGGCGTTCGCGCCCTCGCCACCTGGCACCGTCAAATGCTCATCGGACAGCTCGCGCAGACCAGCGCGGGCCGCCAGCGCGGCGACCGGGATAAGCCCCGCGCACGACACGAGATTCGGCTCGTCGAACACCGCAGAGCGAACCGGGACGACATGAGATAGTTGCACCTACGAGATGTCCCTTGCTGACGGCGAAATCGACCCTAGACAAGTCCGATTCTGCCGCCCAGCAAGGGCATTCTCATCTCACGACACCAGCGAACCGCTCACACGACGGTTGGGTAGGCCGCTGGTTCAGCGAGTGGTCGGGGATGCGGCGGGGTCCGCGGGTCTTCCGTCGGACGCTTTCGCCGTCGCACCTGTGCCCATCACCTTGCCAGCGGCCCCCCGTCGAACCGTGCATGCGGTTCTCTCGCACACGGCTCACCGACACCGTTCACCGTCAGGCATGCGCAGCCGGATAGCGGACTGTCCCTTCGAGCCGGTAGATCCCCAGGTCGCCCAGCCATGACCACGTGTATCGGTCTGTCCAGTTGATTCCGGAGCGGTGGTGCTTCCTGCTAGCCAGGATGGCCACCCGCTCATGAACGTAGGAGTCGATCGCGCTGAACTTCGCCGAGGAATTTCCCTGACCGAAGTAGGCGCCCCAGCCCCGCAACACGGGGTTGAGTTGTTCGACCACGACGTTCAACGGCAAGCCGACCTGCCGCGGTGCGGTCAGGGTTCGGATCTTGCCCCGGATGGAGGCCATCGCCCGCGGCGAGGGCCACTTGTGCATCCAATAACGGCCACGACGTTTCCGTGACTCCACCATCCGATGGTGGAACCCGAGGAACTCGAAGCCCTGCGCGCCTGCCGCGACACCCACGATCCGGGTCTTATCCGGGTGCAGCTGCAACCCGAGTGGACCCAGGGCGTCCGCGGCCAGTGACCGCGCCTGCTCGGCGCGTTCCCTGGTGGGACACAGCACGACGAAGTCGTCGCAGTAGCGCACCAGCTGTCCCAACCGCTGACCTTCCACCGCCCATGCCTCGTCCAAGACGTGCAAGGCGATGTTCGCCAGCAGCGGGGAAATCGGCGAACCCTGCGGCGTTCCCGCCTCTACGTTCGAGACGATCCCGCCCTCGAACACCCCCGCCCGCAACCAACCTCGCAGCAGCTTGATCATCCGTCGATCCACAACGCGTCGCTCCACTTCGGCGATCAGCGCGTCATGATCGATGGTGTCAAAGCACGCCTTGATGTCAGCGTCGAGCACCCACACCCGGCCCTGGTTCGCCGCGACTCGCACGACCTCCAGGGCCTGCTGGGCAGATCGTTTCGGGCGGAACCCGAAACTGTTCGGATGGAAGTCGGCTTCGAAGATGGGCTCAAGCACAATCTTCGCCGCCGCCATCACCACCCGATCACCCACCGTGGGGATCCCGAGCGGCCGGGTCTGACCCGGCTGCCCCGGTTTAGGGATGCGGACCCGCCGCAACGGCGCCGGCCGATAACTACCCGACCGTACCGCCTCAGCGAGCCCCTCGAGGAAGGCCCGCACCGACTCGACGTCCCCAGCCATCAGGTCGGCGATGCTCACACCGTCGACCCCGGGGGCGCCTCGGTTAGCCGCCACGTCACACCACGCCCGCCACATCACATCGCTGCGGGCGACCTTGTCGAACAAGGCGTGGAACCGACGTTTCGGATCTTGCTTGGCACTGCGGTAAAGCACGTGTTGCAGGGCACGGACGGTATCCAGGCCAGTGGCCTGTCTGACGGTCCTAGCCGACACGTCGGCACTCATCAGCGTCCCTCCCAACGACGACGCGCATCGGTGAAGTAGGGGCCCTTCGCTCACCCGGGGTTGTGTTGTCCCACGAGCTCAATCGCTACTACGACCCCCTCCGACTCCCTCTCAGCAGCCCGCCATTTCCCGGGAGCACCGGTTATAGACGACCACGCTCCTGACCCCCGCAGGGTCAGGGCCGAGGAGGGCCTCTCCAGTTCCCGCGGCACCCTTCTGAACGTTCCACGTCCCCTACGCCGGAGGGTCCATCGGCGCCCGCTCCAGGTTCCCAGACGCCTTCCATGGCCTTCGCCAAATCCACACAGGCTCGGCACCCTCACTATCCCCACACACGGCGGGGAGCCTTAACGACGCTGCAGACTTCGCTTCACGCTGCGGACCGATCAGTTGCTCCACCCCGCTTCGACCCCGGCCTCTCGACCGGACCCGGAGGCTTCACTACCGGGGACCCTGGCATCTCCCCGGACCGGACTTTCACCGGCTAGCTACCGCGAGCTTGCGTCCGGCTACGACATGACAACTCCTTCCATCAGGTCGCGTCCGGACTGCTGGACGCACGTGGATCCGGGCTTAGCAGCGGCCAAAGTAGATCAACCGGTGTCCACGACCGGCACCTGGATCAAGCCCGGCGCCGCAGTGATCGAGCGCAGCTTCGCAGACGCGCTGGGAGTACGCGTCGGAGAGTCCATCACCCTCAATGGGCGGGCCTACCGCGTCGCCGGGATCGCGGTCGATGCGGCGGTGCCCGCCTACCCGCACGTGTGCGGGACCGGCTGCGTCCCAATCTTTCGCCCATCGATCTCAGCCGAACCAGTCGCGCAAGACCCGCCAGGGCTCATCTGGGTGCCCCGCTCCGATGTGACCAGCCTCGCCACCCCCGACGTCGGAATCTCCGAAGTGCTGAACGTGAAGCTGGCGAACGCCGCCGCTGCTCCCGCGGTCGCTGCCGCTTACACCCACACCCCCACCTCGGGCTCAACGTTGACCGTCACCTCATGGCAGGACGTGTCGACCGACGACGCAAAAGTTGTCCACGGCCCACACACCGTCCTGCTTGTCGGAAGCGGCCTGCTGACCGCGCTCGCCCTGGCCAGCGTCGCCGTCCTCGTCGGTGGGCGCCTGTCCGAGCAGACCCGTCGCGTCGGACTACTCAAGGCTGTCGGCGCCACACCGACCACGGTCGCAGCGATCTTGCTTCTCGAGCACCTCGCGGTGACACTGATCGGTGCCGGCGCAGGCTTGGCGATTGGCCGCGCCGTCGCGCCGCTGCTCACCAGCCCCGGAGCGGGCTTGCTTGGCACAGCCGGAGCACCACCAGTGACCGTGGCAACGGTCACCGTCGTCGTCGGCGTCGCCTGCGCAACAGCTGTGCTCGCGACCTTCGTCCCGGCGCTTCAAGCCGCGCGGACCAGCACGATTGATGCCCTCGCCGACGCAGCTCGACCACCGAAGCGAAACCGCTTACTCATCGGAGCCTCAA
>DATCFU010000185.1:0-11951 GCA_036509315.1 Acidothermaceae bacterium | reverse complement strand
TTCAAAGCCCACAAGCATCGGGCGGACGCCGTGGAGGGCCGTCTTGGTGCAACGCGGGCAATCCTGATCAAACCGAAGACCTACATGAACGAGTCGGGTGGCCCGGTTGCTGCGCTGCGCAGCTTTTTCAGCGTCCCGATTGCGCAAGTGATCGTCGTCCACGATGAGCTTGATCTTGAAGCCGGCGTAGTACGTGTGAAGCTCGGTGGCGGCGACAACGGGCACAACGGCCTGCGGTCGGTGACCAAGTCGCTGGGGAGCAAGGAGTACCTGCGGGTACGCCTGGGTGTCGGTCGTCCGCCTGGGCAAATGGATCCGGCTGACTACGTGCTCCGGGACGTTCCGGCGGGTCAGCGCGAAGGGCTCCGGCTACAGGTCGACCTCGCCGCGGACGCCGTCGAGAGTCTGATCGTCGAGGGGCTTGCGCGTACGCAGACGAGGTATCACGGCGACCATAGAAGTGCTCAGTAGTAGTGGTGGGCGCAGCCTTCGAGCACTGACTCGTCCGAACGGCTGAACCTGTGCAGCGTTCGGACGATATCTGTGCTTCACGTAGGTCTAAAGCCTCTCGTATCACGTACCTTTAGCTGTTTCCAGCGGTACGTCGCGAGCGAACCAGGGCAGTGCGACGAGTGAAGTACCAGCGCTAGTCGGCCGAAACGGCTGGCGAAGCGCGAACGGCAGGCCGGGGGGCTTGTCGGCAACACTGCAGTGTGTTTGGGGGGAAAGATGTCGGACCTTATCGACCGACCGGAGTCGGCTCTTAGTTCAACGCTTTATCGTGAGCGCTTTCTCTCCGTTGTCGAGTCTGGGCAGGCAACCTGGCCGAGCGTTGAGCGGCGCCGTGGCCCTCGCCGGCGCCTCGACGCGCACGATCGACTTGACCGCCGCGCTACTGAGATTCCTGCCGCCCCCATCCTGGTTCCGGCCCAGGCGAGCAGTCCAGTTCGCCGTGACCGCCACGTCGCCGGCTACCGGAAGACCGTCTTCACAATCGACATCGGTGGCGCTGCGCTCGCTGCAGCCGCTGCCCAGCTGGAGCGTTTCGGCGCCGCTGCGGGGGGGTATTCCAGCGTCTACTGGTGGGGCGTCCTGCTCCTGCCTGCTCTTTGGGTAATGGCCGTAGGCGCGAGCCGTGCATACGAGGCGCGTTTCCTCGCGTCGAGCGCCGAGGAGTACCGCCGCGTGATCAACGCCGCGGTTGGGCTTGCGGCCGGTGTTGCGCTGATTTCGTACCTTTCCAAGGCTCAGTTCGCTCGTGGCTACGTCATCCTCGCGCTCCCCACTTGCGCGCTACTCGCAGTAGTTGGCAGGTATTTCGCCCGCCACAGCCTGCGCCGGGCCCGAGCTCGCGGCCGCTTCCTCCAAGAGGTCGTCGTCGTCGGTCATGAGTGGCCGGTCCTTGACCTCGTGGCGGAACTGCGCCGCAACCCCGACAGCGGCCTGCGCGTGATCGGTGCGTGTGTTCCAGGTGGTCGCGGATCACGGCAGATGGCCGAGGCGGGCGTGCCTGTTGTCGGCGACATCAACCAAGTCGTCCAAGCCGTGATGCGGCTGCGCGCCGACGTGCTGGCCGTCACGACGTGCGTCGAATTCGGCGGCCCTGAGTTGCGGAAGGTCTGCTGGGCGCTGGAGAAGACCGATGTCGACGTTGTGGTGGCGCCGTCCCTGATCGAGGTCGCCGGACCCCGTTTGCACATCCGCCCGGTCGCTCGGCTGCCGCTCCTGCACGTCGAAAAGCCCGAGTTCACGGGAGGCCGACGCATCGTCAAGGGTACTTTCGACCGCGTTCTGGCCGTCGTCGCACTGAGTCTGTTGTCGCCGATCCTGCTGGCGATCGCGGTCGCGGTACGCATGAACTCGGCTGGTCCGGCGTTGTTCCGCCAGACCAGGATCGGTGCCCGTGGAGTGCCGTTCACGATCTATAAGTTCCGCTCCATGACGGCCGACGCCGAAGCGAGGAAGAGCGAACTCACGCTCTTAAACGACAACGCCGACGGGCTGCTTTTCAAGATGTTCCGTGACCCGCGCGTGACGGCTGTCGGTCGATTCCTGCGCCGGTACTCTCTCGATGAGCTGCCGCAGCTGATCAATGTCGCCAAGGGTGACATGTCCCTCGTTGGTCCTCGCCCCCCGCTGCCGAGCGAGGTTGAGCAATACGCGGACGACGTCCGTCGGCGTTTGCTCGTTAAGCCCGGGGTGACGGGTCTGTGGCAGGTGAGTGGCCGATCCGACTTGTCGTGGACTGACTCAGTGCGGCTCGACTTGCGCTATGTCGAGAACTGGTCCCTCGTCTGGGATCTTGAAATCTTGTGCAAGACCGTCTTTGCGGTGTTCCGAGGTGCGGGAGCGTACTGACGACGGTCTGCCCGTTAGCCCGTACGGGGGGAACTCCGATCAGGAGGCTGATTCGGTCAAGTATCGAACGCGCACACACGATTCACCTGGAGTAATCACCATTACTCCAGGAGGCTCACGTGCACGCCGCATTTGGGACTCACCGGTCCGGGGGGTACGCACGATGGGCTCTCCCTTTGATCGCCGTCACGTCAACTGTGGGTTTGCTGGCCCAGGCAGCGCCGGCGACTGCCGGCCAATCCGCACTCGCTTCGTCGGCAGCGGCACGGACGGCCGCACAACACACACGTGACCAGCAGTCGACCCGCTACCTCGGCCGCGATCACGGGCAGGAGACGTCGCCAACGCTGAGCGTCGCCGCGGGCCCGACGACGACGGGGTCGCTGATCCCGGCCGTGAGCGTCTCGCCGAGCCCGACGGAGACGGGGTCGCTGGCCGTGGCCGTGAGCGTCTCGCCGAGCCCGACGAAGACGGGGTCGCTGGCCCTGGCCGTGAGCGTTTCACCGAGCCCAACGACGAAGAGTGTGCCGCCGAGGCGGGCTGTGAGTGCTTCGCCGAGCCCGACGACGACGGTGTCGCCGAGGCGGCCGACCGTCGTGCTGCCCAAGCGTGCCCTCAGTGCCTCGCCGAGCCCGACCACCTCGACGTCCCACGCTTTCGGGGGCAGGTTGTTCGCCTCCTCGTCCTCGTGGAACACGGTCAAGAGTGGCATCGCCTACGCGCCCGCTGCGGATGGAACACTCCACGGATTGTCGTACGGCATCAATAACGGGGCCTACGACCATCCGACGTATTTCGCCAAACCCACCGACCCGATGACCACCTTTCACCTTGGTGCGGGTTGGGGATTTCCGGCCACCACCATGACGGTCCCCGCTCCCGCCGGCATGAAGGCGTCGACAGGTGGCGACTTGGTGATGACGATCCTCTTGTCCAATGGTCAGATTCTGGATCTCTATGGCGTTAGTGGGAGCGGCACGAGCTTCAGGGCGTCCTACTACGGGATCTCCGACGGCGTGAACGGCAGCGGTTTCGGGACGAATGGGCACGCAGTCGGCACCACGGCGATCGGCTCGCCGCAGGCCGGCGGGACGATCTTGGCTCGTGACGTCGCGGCCGGCTCGATTTCACATGCTCTGTGCATGGCGTTCGACTACTCCGTTCTCGGCGGTCTGGGCACCGGCGGAAGGTCCGTTTATCCGGCAGTCTCGAACGACGATGGTGGCGGTGGTGGCCCGCTTCCGGAGGGTGGCCTGCTGTTGATTCCCGCAGGGACGGTGAAGCCCGCTGGCCTGTCGTCGATGGGTTCGGCTCTTTGGAACGCGGCTGCGACGTATGGCGTCTATGTCACCGACCAGTTGAGCGGCGGCCCAATGTTCTACGGTGACGGCAGCAGTGCGGTCGGTAGCGCGTTTAACTCAGGCGACTTCAACGCGGTGGGCAAGGCGCTCCGCCTGGCGAAGACCTGGTAGCAGCATGAGTGCAGATCCTGGATTGGGTTAGCGGCTCAACTGCTGTGGGGGCGCGGCAGGCTGCGCGAATCGCCTCGATCGAGCCGACCCACGTGGCCCGTTCGTACGACTTTGAGTTGCGCCACGCTTTGAGTTGGCGTCGCCGCTGCGTGCCGCGAAAGTCATTCAGACCCGGGCTGACTGTCCTTGCCCCATCGAACGCTGCACGAACTAACGCGAATCGGCTGCGATGGGCCTCGCGCACGATTGGGCCGATTGGATGAAGAAATGTCGGCGGCGCGACGGGTTCTATCCCTGAGGGAGGCTTGCTCCTGATTCCCGCGGGCACCCCGAAGCCGTCAGGGTTGTCAGCCATGGGCTCCGCCCTGTGGGCCGCAGCGTCAACCTACGGCGTCTATGTCACCGACCAGCTCGGAGGCGGACCGATGTTCTACGGTGACGGCAGCAGCGCGGTGGGCAAGGCGTTCAACGCGAGCGACTTCAGCGCGGTGGGCAAGGCGTTGCGCCTCGCGAAAACCTCGTGAGTTGTCGACTCCTGGCCGTGACCGCTCGGCGGATAAGTTCGGATGGGAGATTAAGAGATCCTTGTGCGGGGCCGAGACCTTCCTGAGAGAATGTGGGGCGTCCACACGAGTAAGGAGCTCTAATGCCAGGCGATCCGATCCGTGAAGTGCTAGCGCAGTACGGACGGTTGGCTGTTGACGTCTCGACGTTAGATGATCGCGACGATCTCTACGAGGCTGGCCTCACGTCACACGCGAGTGTGAACGTGATGCTCGGCCTCGAAGACTCCTTTGACGTTGAGTTCCCGGAAAGGCTCCTGCGGAAGACGACCTTTTCCAGCGTTGCGGCTATTCGCGATGCCCTACACGAACTGACCGACGCGGCGGCGTCGTGACGACGACTAACTCGCTAGACCGCGCGGACTTGCGCTCAGTTGCCGCGGGGATCGGCCAGGACGTCGCCGGCCCCGCTGCGGCGGACGTCGACCGCCAGGCTCGCTTTCCCCGCGAATCGATCGAAGCATTGCGTGACGCCAGAATGCTGTCGGCGTACGTCCCGACAGAATGTGGTGGGGCCGGCGCGAGCCTTGCGGAGATTGCGGGTGCGGTCGAGGCTCTTGGGCAGCAATGCGCTTCGACCGCGATGATCTTCGCGATGCACCAGATCCAAGTCGCATGTCTCGTCAGGCATGGTCGCACGGGATACTGGCGCGCTCTCACCGGGGAGATCGCCGACGCCCAGCTGCTGCTGGGTTCTGCGACCACCGAGGCCGGCATCGGCGGTGACGTACGCTCGAGCAGCTGTGCAGTGGAGGTGGCTGGCGATACGTTCCAGCTCAAGAAGAATGCCCCGGTCATTTCGTACGGCGCCTACTCAGACCTCATTCTCGTGACCGCGCGCAGAACGCCGGACAGCCCGCCAAACGATCAGGTATTGGTCGCGTGCCGCACACCGGGCCTGTCGCTCCGTCCCACGAGTGAATGGGACACCCTCGGATTTCGAGGCACCTGCAGCCCAGGTTTCATGCTCGAGGCCGGCGGTTCGGTCGATGCGATCATGGACGATTCCTACGGCGATATATCGTCGCAGACGATGCTCCCCGTGTCGCACATTCTGTGGAGCTCGGCATGGCTCGGGCTCGCGACTGCAGCGGTTGACACGGCACGCAGGTTCGTCCGGGGCCAGGCTCGCAACCGACCGGGTGTCACGCCGCCAGGTGCGCTGCGGGTTGCCGAACTCGTTGCGGTGCACCAGCAGATGAAAGAGCTGGTGCACGGCGCGGCACGGCGATTCGATGAGGCTGCAGGTAGCGTCGACGAGCTGTCAGGTCTGGGTTTTGCCATCGCGATGAACTCACTCAAGGTCGCGGCGTCCTCGCTGGTTGTCGACATTGTCGGCAGCGCGATGCTCATCTGCGGCATCGCCGGTTACCGCGAGGATTCTGAGTACAGCCTAGGCAGGCATCTTCGCGATGCCTACGGCGCCGCGCTGATGGTGAACAACGACCGGATCTTAGGCAACAGCGCACAGTTGCTGTTGGTTTCTAAGGACTAGGGCATGTCACTGAGCGAGTCGCACGCCGAATTTAGATCCGCACTGATCGACGCCGAACTCTTGGTGCCGACCGGGGTTGACGGTCTCTACGGCCGTTCGGGCGCGTTCGAAGACATCATCGATGGAATCGATCGCTTGGTAGTCAGTGCCGGTGCGGGCGACGACGCGACGCGGTTGCGTTTCCCGCCACTGATGCCTCGCGTGGTGTTCGAACGGACGGACTACCTGGCGTCGTTTCCGAACCTTGCAGGTTCGGTCCATACCTTCAGCGGCGGCGATGCCGAGCACGCCGCTCTGCTGGCTCAGCACGAGCGTGGCGAAGACTGGACGACAAGCCTTCATCCTGCTGGCGTCGTCTTGCAGCCGGCAGCGTGTCATCCGTTATATCCACTCAACACCGGCCGGTTGCCCGAGGAAGGCCGGCTGTACGACGTCTTCGGGTACTGCTTCCGGCACGAGCCGTCGATCGATCCAGCTCGGCTGCAGGCGTTCCGCATGCACGAGTACGTCTACCTGGGCTACCCCGACGCCGCGCTTGCGCACCGCGAGAAGTGGGTTGGCCGTGGGATGGAGGTGCTCGAAGCCCTGGGCCTAAAGGCGGAGCCTGTGGTGGCGAACGATCCATTCTTCGGCCGGGTAGGCCGCATGCTTGCAGTCAACCAGCGCGACGAGGTACTCAAGATTGAGTTGGTCGTCCGGCTCTACGGCGACGCCGAGGAGGGGACTGCCGTTGTCTCTTCGAACTGTCACCGGGATCACTTCGGGGTGAACTTCGCCATCAACACGGCGGACGGCGCGGTCGCGCACAGTGCGTGCGTTGGCTTCGGTATGGAGCGCATCGCGCTCGCTCTACTCCACACGCATGGCCTCGATTCCGCGCGGTGGCCAGCCCCGCTGCGCGGGCGACTCTGGTCATGATGGCAGGCGTCGGGACAGGCGCTTTTCGCCGGGTGACCGGGGCGACTGTCGCGTTCAAACCGATGCCTCTGTCGCCTTTTCAGCCTCACAGACTGCACGGCGTCGATCGCACATGGACCGAGACCAACTGCTACCTCGATCTGTGGATCGAGGTCTTGCACAGCCTCGATCTCGACGCGGTAGCCGCGGGCGCGTGCACACTGAGTGCTGACTTCGAAGGCGACCAGTGGCGATTCCTCAAGTACCCACCCGAAGACCTGCGCGCGCTGTACGGCATCGATGTGGCGGAGATGGCCATTTGGCGGCCCCTGATCGAGCACGTTCTCGACCAACTCAGCCGGGGTCGCCTGCTCACCGTAGAGGTCGATGCGTTTTGGCTTCCCGACACCGCGGGTGTGTCGTACCGCGAGGTTCACACGAAGACGACGATCGTTCCACAATCGCTCGAGCCGGACGCCGCGACGCTGGGTTACTTTCACAATGCCGGCTACTTCCAGCTGGCCGGCGAGGATTTCGACGGCGTCTTTGGGTTGGGCGCGCACGAAGACGCCACCGCATTGGTGCCGTACGTCGAGTTGCTGCGTTTTGACGATCTGCGTCGCGATCGCGCCGATCTCGTTACCCGCGCCGTCGTGCTTGCGCACGAACATCTTGAGCGCAGGCCACCGGACAACCCGGTCGGTCGGCTAGGACAGGCGATCGTCGCCGACTTAGCGTGGCTTCGCAGCGTCGAGCTGGAGACATTCCATAGCTACGCGTTCGCCATGGTGCGCCAATGCGGCGTGACCGCCGAGCTGGCTGCCGACTTCGTGGCCTGGCTGACGGAGCATGACGTCGCGCACCTGACCGACGCGGAGGCCAATTTCCGTGCTGTCGCGACGGGCGCGAAAACGGTCCAGTTCCAGCTGGCCCGTTTCGTTCGCGGTCGTACGGTTGACATCGAGACACCGCTCGAGCGGCTCGCGGACCAGTGGGCAGCCGCGATGCACGAGGTCGTCGCTTGGCATGAAAGCTGACCTACTCGCCTCGGCGAGCTGGCTGTGCGCGGCGTCCCCCCCTGGCGCGGTAGTTGATGCGGCGGGCCTCGCTGACTTTGGCGGGCGATGGATTCCCGCCGCTGTGCCAGGTACCGCGGCGTCGGCGGTACGGGCAACCGACGGCCTCCACGAAGCTCTGTTGGTCGATTACGACGGTCAAGACTGGTGGTTTCGCACGACCTTCGAGGCGGTGCCCGACGACGGGCCTTGGTTGCTCACGTTCGGCGGACTGGCCACGCTTGCCGATGTGTGGCTCAACGGCACACATCTCGTGCACGCGGAGAACATGTTTCGCCAAACTGCGATCGAGCTTGACAGCCTCCTAGCGCACAACGCGTTGGACATCCGGTTCGCGGCGTTGACGCCGGAGTTGAAACGGCGCCGGCCACGGCCACGATGGCGGGCAAGTCTGGTGCGCGAGCAGAATCTTCGCTGGTTTCGCACGAGTTTGCTTGGGCGAATGCCGGGATGGGCATCACATGCTGCTCCGGTAGGGCCGTGGCGAGCGATCTCACTGCGCCGCCGGATCGGTGTCGAGGTCGTGCGCTGCGCGTTGCACGCAACTGTCGACCGCATTTACCGTGTCGACGACGGAACCGACCGAACCGACGGAGCCGACGCAGACGGACGCGTCGCTGCAAGCGGCGCCGTCGACGTCGAGCTTGTACTGCGCCTGCCCGATGGCGTCGAAGGCACATCGGCGATGATCCGGGTCGGCGATCATGAGCAGTCGGTGATCCTGCAACAAACAGTTCGTTGTCGCGTCGTTGTCTCCGATGTCGCCTTGTGGTGGCCGCACACGCATGGCACCCCGTCGCGCTATGCAGTGTCGCTGGAAGCCGGCGACGACTGTGTCGAACTCGGGACAGTCGGCTTTCGGACAATCGATGCCGACGTCTCGTCGAACGGATTCGCTCTGGTTGTCAACGGTGAGCGGGTGTTTGCCCGTGGCGCTTGTTGGGTTCCGCCAGACGTTGTTGGTCTCAACGCGGGTCGTGACGCCGTAAGGGCGGCGGTGGCGATACAGCGCGAATGCGGTCTCAATATGCTCCGAGTCACGGGGACGATGGTGTACGAAAACGGGGACTTCTTCGATGCGTGCGATGAACTTGGCATGCTCGTGTGGCAGGACGTCATGCTTGCCACGCTCGATCCGCCGGCAGATGCGAATTTCGTCGGTGAGATCGACGCTGAGGTGCGCGAACTCTGTGCGATGTTGCGAAGCCGACCGTCGCTCGCGGTGCTCTGTGGTGGGAGCGAGTGCGAGCAACAGCCCGCCTACCTCGGCCTGCCGGCAGCGGAGCGCCACCTCGATCTCATTGAGCGGCTAATTCCAGAGCTTGTGGCTGCGTTGCTTCCGGGCATCCCGTACGTGACATCCAGCCCGTCGGGCGGAGATCCTCCGACGCGGCTCGACGAGGGTGTCGCGCAGTACTTCGGTGTGGGTGCCTACCTGCGGCCACTTGTCGACGTGAAGCTCGCCGGGGTCAGGTTTGCGGGGGAATGCCTCGCCTTTGCAATCCCGCCCGAGAGGGTGACGGTCGATGACGTGTTCGGTGGCCCCACGCTTGCGGGCCATGACCCGCGATGGAAGCAGGCTGTGCCGCGCGATGCCACTGCATCGTGGGACTTTGAAGACGTACGGGATTTCTACGTTCGGGAGATCTTTGGCGTCGATCCGATGCTTACCCGGTACGCGGATCCCGCACGGGCACTCGACCTTGGTCGGGCTGCCACGGCGCACGTGTTCGAAACGGTGTTCGGCCATTGGCGTCGTCCGGATGTCGCATGCGCCGGTGCATTGGTGCTCGCCGGCGCGGACTTGTGGCCCGGCGCGGGCTGGGGTCTGGTCGACGCATACGGACGCCCGAAAGCTCCTTGGTACGCGCTTCGCCGATTACTTGCGCCTGTCGCTGTATTCGTGAGCGACGAAGGTCTCGACGGGCTGCTCGCGCATGTCGTGAACGACACTGCTTCGCTGCTGAGCGGCCGGCTTCACGTCGAACTCTTCGACTTGGCCGGACGCCGTGTTGCCGCCGAGTCGATCGAGCTCGAGATACCTGCGCGTGGTGGCAGGAAGGTGCCCCTTACGTCGGTGTTCGACGGATTCCGTGACCTCAACCACGCGTTCCGATTTGGGCCAGCGACCTACGATGCCGTGTGGGTCGGCTTCGTCGACGGGGACGCCCTCGTTGCTGACGTCGTCCATCTCCCGCTCGGACAAGCGAGGCCGCAGCTTCCCGACGTCGGATTGACGGCTCATGCTCGACGCGTCGGCGATGGGTGGGTGCTGGATGTCGCCACCCAGCACCTCGCACAATGGGTAGCCATCGATATTCCGGGATTCAGGCCCGCCGACTCGTGGTTTCACCTGCGGCCCAGCGGAACGCGATCGGTGCATCTGGAGCTTGATTCCCATGCGCTAGCACGCGAGCCGATTCCACGCGGTTACGTCCGCGCGTTGAACTCAGTTCCCGAGTCGGCCGTCGTGTTCGACTGACAGCGCAAGCTGGAGATCGTCGCCTGCGTTTGCACCGTGTGCTTCGTCGCGCGCCGGAGTCGGCGGCCGCTGGAGTTCGAGGAACTCAGTCATGATCTGAGTTACCAAGACGCGCTGTCGATATGGCATCGGTACGTGTGCGAGGTCATGAACGGCCATGAAGCGGAAACGGCCGTTTGAACGCAACTTTCGCAGGTCCCATTTGCCCTTCGTCAAGAACCGATAGGAGTCTTCGGGTCCACACAGGAGAAGGGTTTCGGTATCGGTCAGCGCTGTGAGGCCGGTCGCCGGCGAGTGCGCCAGGCGCGTGCCTACTGCGAGTCGCCACATGAAGGCTGGAAGATGCGGCAGCAACGCCCGCACGGCGCGAGCGATTTTGCGGGCAGCGTCATGCAACTTCAGCTTGCCGAGCAGATTTCGCGGCCAGTCTCTCCTTGGGCCGAACTTGACGGTCGGGCCTGCGGGCAGCGGCTCCATGTCTTCGGTCGAGATCGGGTTGACGGCAATCACTGACTGTGCGCTCAACGCTGCCCCGGCGTGCACTGCGAGGTGTGCACCCGAGCACAAGCCGACGAGCGTCAGCTCATCCGGACGCAGGTTCAACTCGCGAACGAACTCCTGCACGTCGGCGATCGCGTCTGGTGCATACATGACGTCTTCGGTGCCGTTCGGGCGGGTGGGACTGTCGCCAATCCCACTGAGATCGACCCGCACGACCCGGGAGCCAGCCGCTGCCCACGCGCGCGCAGTGTCGGTCCAGAGCCTGACGGGGCCGACGTGGTGTTCGACGGCGTTGTTCAGGAGCATCACGCTTTGATGAGTCTCGGCGGTGCCGGAAACGGTCTCGACGGCCACGAGGCGCATTGGCCCGACTCGCAGAAGGCGTTCGGTGACCAGCGTGCCATCTGACGACGGAAACGTAGCTTCGCTTTCGTACCACGCGTGAAAGGGAAGTCGGGTGGTTGGAAACGTTGCATCGAGCCAGGCGGTGATCCGCTCGACGGTCGCGGTTGGCTGAGTCGCCTGCGGGCTCGCAACGTCGAGGAATTCTTCTTGACCGTCGATTGCTTCGATGGTCGCACCGACGCCTAGTCCGCCGAGTTGCCGGGCGTTCGGGACACGGCGGCTCCGGTGAAGCACTAGCACGGTCGCGGCGGGCCGTTCTTGGAGTGTTGCCATGTCGAGTTCGGCGGCTGCCTCAACTGTCGAGGCCTCGTACCGGAATCCGGGGGCGTCGATCGCACCGTCTGGAAGGGATTCGCCACCAACAAGCTGACCGAGTGCGGTCTGCTCGCGGAAGAATCGACGGCCCGATAGGACCGGATCCCAGGCGACCATCGTGAGCAGATCGAGGGAGTCCGACCGCGCGACATCTGCGACGAGTGTCAAACCCAACCGCAGGCCAACAACGCCAATGGGCGCCGGCCCGACCACGCTGCGGAGGTAGGCGAGCGCATGACGAACGCTGCCTCTCCAAGCCTCGACGCGGTCGGCGTCTGCCATCGCGCCCGCGCTATCGCCGGTGCCGTCATAGTCAAACCGAAACGCGACCAACCCGACATGCGCAGCCATGTCGGCGAGGCGAACTAAGGCGCGGTGGCTGTTGAC
>DATCFU010000184.1:0-41028 GCA_036509315.1 Acidothermaceae bacterium | reverse complement strand
GTGGAACACCCGCACGCAGGACAGCACCGACATCACCGCTGCCCGTGCGATCCTCGACGCCGACCACGAGGGCTTGGACGACGTGAAGGACCGCATCGTTGAGCACCTTGCCATCAGGACGCGCCGCGCCGAGCGTGGTCTCGAGCTCGTCGGAGGTCGCGGCAGCGGTGCCGTACTGGCACTGGTCGGTCCGCCCGGCGTGGGTAAGACGTCGCTCGGCGAATCCGTCGCACGCGCGCTCGACCGCAAGTTCGTCCGGGTGTCACTCGGTGGCGTGCGTGACGAGGCCGAGATACGCGGGCACCGTCGCACGTATGTCGGTGCGCTTCCTGGTCGCATCGTGCGCGCGATTCGTGAGGCCGGTTCGATGAACCCGGTCGTGCTGCTCGACGAGGTCGACAAGATCGGCTCGGACTATCGCGGTGATCCCGCGAGCGCGCTGCTCGAGGTGCTTGACCCCGCGCAGAACCACACGTTTCGCGACCACTACCTCGAGCTCGAGCTCGACCTGTCGGACGTGCTCTTCCTGGCGACCGCGAACGTGTTAGACACCATCCCCGACGCGTTGCTCGACCGCATGGAGGTCGTGCGGCTCGACGGTTACACCGAGGACGAGAAGGTCTCGATCGCGCGCAACCACCTGTTGCCACGGCAATTGTCGCGTGCGGCGCTGGATGCGACCGAGGTTGAGATCGACGACGACGCGCTGCGGTTGATTGCTGGCGAGCACACGCGTGAAGCAGGTGTGCGTCAGCTGGAGCGGGCGATCGCACGGGTGTTGCGCAAGGCGGCGACTCGCATCGCGTCAGCCCCGGAGAACGTGCCGGTGCACGTGACCGCTTCGACGCTCACCAAGTTTCTTGGGCGGCCTCGGTTTACTCCGGAGAGTGCCGAACGCACCGCCGTCCCAGGTGTTGCGACCGGACTTGCGGTGACCGGCGCGGGCGGCGACGTGCTGTTCATCGAGGCGACTGCTATGGCGGGTGAGACCGGGCTTACGTTGACCGGCCAGCTCGGTGACGTGATGAAGGAATCCGCTCACATCGCGTTGTCGTACCTGCGCTCGCATGGTTCTTCTCTTGGGATAGACGCGTCACGGTTCGAGCAGGCGATTCACCTGCACGTGCCTGCGGGTGCGGTGCCCAAGGACGGCCCGTCGGCCGGTGTGACGATGGTGACGGCGCTTGCGTCGCTCGCCACCGGGCACCCGGTGCGATCCGATGTCGGTATGACCGGTGAGGTCACATTGAACGGTCGGGTGCTGCCCATCGGTGGTGTCAAGCAGAAGCTCCTGGCCGCGCATCGTGCGGGGCTGAAGACGATCTTCTTGCCGCAGCGCAACGGTCCCGACCTCGACGACGTGCCGACGGCCGTGCTCGCCGACCTCGACGTTCGGTTGGTGGCTGACGTTGCCGACATCGTGCGCGAGGCCCTCGAGCCCGCAGCTTCGAGTGCTGCATCGATCGGTGCTGCCGCGGCGGCGTGACCATACTCGGGTGCGGTCTGGGCCAGTGATGGCCCAGACTGCATTCACGTGGGTCACGTAGACGTCGTTTCGGTTCGGCACACCCTGCCGAACGGCCGCTTGTTGCTCGATGACGTGAGCTTTCGGGTCGGCGAGGGCGCGAAGGTCGCCCTCGTCGGCGCGAACGGTGCGGGCAAGACGACGCTGCTGCGGTTGGTCGCGGGCGACGAAGTGCCGCAAGGCGGCACCATCGGGCGCAGTGGCGGACTCGGCGTCATGCGCCAGTTCATCGGGTCTGTGCAGGACGACACCACCGTGCGCGACCTGCTGCTCTCTGTGTCGCCGCCGGGTGTTCGGGCAGCTGCCATCGAAGTGGCCGCTGCCGAACTCGCGATGATGGAAACCGACGACGAGCCGACCCAACTTCGGTATGCGCACGCCCTCGCGAACTGGGGTGACGCGGGCGGCTACGAAGCCGAGGTGGCGTGGGACGTTTGCACGGTCGAGGCGCTCGGCTTGACCTTGGACCGCAGCGAGTACCGGCCGGTCGCGACGTTGTCGGGCGGTGAGCAGAAGCGGCTGGTGCTCGAGGCCTTGTTGCGTGGGCCCGATGATGTGCTGTTGCTCGACGAACCTGACAACTACCTCGACGTGCCCGGCAAGCGATGGCTCGAACAACGGCTGGCGGACTCGCCGAAGTCGGTGCTGCTGATCTCGCACGATCGCGAATTGCTCGACAGAGTTGCGAATCGCATCGTCACGATCGAGGGCGGCACGGCGTGGACTCACGGCGGCGGGTTCGCTTCGTATCACCAGGCTCGGCGTGACCGGCACGATCGCCTCGATGATCTACGCAGGCGGTGGGACGAGGAGCACAAGCGTCTCGTCGACCTGGTACGCACGTTGCAACAGCAGGCGAAAATCTCACCTGACATGGCGAGCAGGTACCACGCCATGCAGACGAGGCTCGCGAAATTCGAAGAGGCCGGCCCACCGCCGTCCGCCCCGCCCCAACAGAAGGTGGCGATGCGGCTGCGCGGCGGACGCACCGGGCTGCGAGCAGTCACTTGCGAACGGCTGGAACTGACAGACCTGGTGGCGCCGTTCGACATGGAGATCTTCTACGGCGAGCGAGTAGCGGTGCTCGGCGCTAATGGGTCGGGCAAGTCGCACTTCCTGCGCTTGCTCGCGGGTGATGACGTGCGGCACACCGGAGTCGCGAAGCTCGGTGCTCGCGTCGTCCCGGGCTGGTTCGCGCAAACGCACGAGCACGCCGAACTTGCCGCCCGCCCGCTCGGTGAGGTGTTGTGGGCAGACCACGCGCACGACCGTGGCCGGGCAATGAACGTGCTGCGGCGCTACGAACTCGACGAGCAGGTTGACCAGCCCTTTGACACGTTGTCGGGAGGTCAGCAGGCGCGCTTCCAGATCCTGCTGCTCGAGATCTCGGGCGCGACGCTGTTGCTACTCGACGAGCCGACCGACAACCTCGACGTCGCTAGCGCCGAAGCACTCGAGGACGCGCTCGAGGCGTTCGACGGGACAGTGATCGCGGTGACTCACGACCGCTGGTTCGCCCGCTCCTTCGACAGGTTCGTCGTGTTCGGCTCCGACGCGACGGTTATCGATTCGCCAGAGCCGATCTGGGACGGAGTGCGGCCGGCGCGCTGATCGTGGGGATCGGGTGCCAGATCGCCGCCGCGGATCGATCGGCGACCGACGAGCAGCACGACGCAGGCAAGCAGCAGGGCGCTCGCGGCGACAGCAAACCCCGCGTGCGGACTTTGGTGGGTAATCGCAAATCCCCCTGCGGCTTCGCCGAGGGCAGCACCCATCAGCGCCCCACTCGTGGTCCACGCGAACGATTCGGTAGCTGCGCCCGGCAGCGCGATCCGTTGTACGACCTGGTTGATACAGGAGAAGCACGGCGCGTAGTTCAGACCGCCGACGAAGAGCAGGACGCCGAGCAGCACCAGGTTGGTGACGGGGATCAACGCGACAGTGAAGACCGTGATCGCGCCGACGAAGAACACGATGCGCGTCGACATGCGGCCTGGCCAGCTGCGTGACCCGAACGCCATGCCGCCGAGCAAGCTGCCGATGCCCCACACCGCGATCAAGGTGCCGGCGGCGCCGTTTCCGGCCAACCTCCGGGCAGTCGCGATGGTCGAGACATCGATCGCCGCGAACCCGATCACCATCATGAACACGGCGCAGACCAGGATCCGAACGCCGACCGAGCGCAGCGCTGCGTGAGAGGTTTCGGTCTTGCGGGTCCCGCGCGTCGCTCGCGAGGCCCGGCTCGACGCCAGGCCGAGTGCACCAACGCCTGAGAGCACGCCTGACGCCGCGACGGCTGTCGCCGACCCGAACGCCGCGTTGATCGCCACGGCCAGCAGCGGCCCGACGATGAACACCAGCTCGGTCATGCTCGATTCGATGCTGTAGGTCGTCTCGAGCACCGCTGGGTCATTGACGACCTTGGGCCACAGGGTGCGCGCGCTGACCAGGGCGGGTGGCTGGCAAAGGCCCATCAACGTCGAGGCGATCAGCAGCGGCCCGATGGCTCCGCGCGGAGGCAGGACGGCCAGGAAGATGCCAGTCGCCGACACCGCGATCGCCGTGGGGATCAGGACGACGGTCTGGCCACGGCGGTCGACCAGGCGCGACCAGACCGGCGCGCAGACGCCAACGCCGATGGCTCCAACAGCGCCGACCAGGCCTGCGCGGGCGTAGGTGCCGCCCGACTGGGTGATCCGCAGCACGATGGCCAGCGCGGTCATGCCGGCGGGCAGCTCCGCGATGAGCGCGAAGCCGAGCAGCCGAGGGACGCCACGGGTGCGAAACACCTTGCCCAGCCTCGACCGTGCCATGAGGCCGGAGAGATGCATTCCACCAGCCTGCCCGTCGGGCACCCAGACCGCGAATCCATTACCGGTCGCCGCGCGAACGATCTCAACTTTCGCCCGCCACCCCGCCGTCTCGCCCCCGTCCCGGACTTGGCAAGCCCAGGACGCTCAAGGAAGCGTCCTGGGCTTGCCAGCTTCAGCAGTCGGCGGTGAGTGGCGTACGGCGGGCACCCTCCCGCCGTACCACGGGCCGCTTTGACCCTTCTACGGCGGGCCAGGTAGGCTACGAGGTCGTTGTGCGTATGTGCGGAGCCACTCCGCAGGGCCGCCCAACCAGCCCGCTCCGACACCGAAACACATGACCTCCCGTGCTACCGAACCCGAAGGCCATCCTGTGCGCACGTTTTCACCCAAGGCTGCCGACGTCCAGCGTCAATGGCACGTGATTGACGCCAACGACGTCGTCCTCGGGCGACTCGCGGCCCAAATCGCCGTCCTGTTGCGTGGCAAGCACAAGCCCACCTTCGCGCCCCACGTCGATACCGGTGACTTCGTGATCGTCATCAACGCCGACAAGGTGGCCCTGACCGGCAAGAAGCGCGAGCAGAAGTTCGCTTACCGCCACTCGGGGTTCCCGGGTGGCCTGACCGCCAAGCCGTACGGCGAGCTGATGGTCGAGCGTCCCGACCGGGCGGTCGAGAAGGCAGTGCGTGGCATGCTGCCGCACACCACCCTCGGGCGCGCGATGCTGAAGAAGCTCAAGGTTTACGCAGGCCCGAACCACCCGCACGCGGCTCAGCAGCCGGTGCCGTTTGAGATCACCCAGGTCGCCCAATAACCGTGGCGACACGTACGCAGGCAACGGCCGTTACGCGCCCTTCGGCGCCTCGGCTCATGATGAGAAGTTGAGGAGTTCCGTGGCAGACACCCTGCTGACCGACGACGACGCTGAGGTTGGCGTTCTCGACGGCGTCGATGGCCTCGAGTCGGCCGACACGCCGCTCGCCTATTCGAGCGAGACCACGACGGTTCGTCGCCGCTCGGCCAGTGGCTCCGGCAACGCCACCGGGCGTCGCAAGGAAGCAGTTGCCCGCGTGCGCCTCGTCCCCGGCACCGGCCAGATCAAGGTCAACGGCCGCACCATCGAGAGCTACTTCCCGAACAAGGTGCACCAGCAGTTGGTGAAGAGCCCGCTGGCGGCGCTCGACGGCGTCGAGCAGTTCGACATCGTCTGTCGCATCACCGGCGGTGGCATCAGCGGCCAGGCCGGAGCGCTTCGCCTGGGGATTGCCCGCGCACTGATCCTGATCGACCCCGAGAACCGCCCGACCCTGAAGAAGGCCGGCTACCTCACGCGTGACGCCCGTGTCATCGAGCGTAAGAAGTACGGTCTGAAGAAGGCCCGCAAGGCTCCGCAGTACTCCAAGCGGTAAACGCGTGCCCGACAACTCGGTGCGCGTCATGGACGGCGAGCTGACACGCTTCCGGCTGTTTGGCACCGACGGCGTTCGCGGCGTCGCGAACCAGGAGTTGACGGCCGAGCTCGCTCTCGAGCTCGCCGTTGCGGCAGCCCACGTGCTCGGCGAGGCCGGCGCCTTTGAGGGCCATCGGCCGCTCGCGGTCGTCGGCCGCGATCCGCGCGCATCTGGCGAATTCCTCGAGGCTGCTGTCGTCGCCGGCTTGGCCAGTGCAGGCGTCGACGTGCTGCGGCTCGGCGTACTGCCGACGCCCGCTGTTGCGTACCTGACGGCTGACCTGAAGGCCGACCTCGGCGTGATGCTGTCGGCGAGCCACAATCCGATGCCCGACAACGGCATCAAGTTCTTCGCGCGCGGCGGCCACAAGCTCGCCGACGAACTCGAAGACGCGATCGAGGCCCGGCTGCTCGAGGAGTGGCAGCGTCCGATCGGGGCCGGCGTCGGCCGAGTGCACGACTACCCCGAGGCGACCGACCGTTACGTCGACCACGTCGTCTCCACCGTGCCCAACCGGCTCGACGGCCTCAAGGTCGTCGTCGATTGCGCGAACGGCGCGGCCTCCTTCGCGGCCCCCGAGGCATTGCGCCGCGCAGGTGCAACGGTCATTGCGATTGGCAGCGAGCCCGACGGCCTCAACATCAACGAAGCCTGTGGCTCGACCCACCTCGACCTGCTATCGGCCGCGGTCGTTGCACACGACGCCGACGTCGGCGTTGCGCACGATGGCGACGCGGATCGATGTCTTGCAGTTGCAGCAGACGGATCCGTGATCGACGGCGACCAGATCCTGGCCATCCTTTCGATCGCCATGAACGAGTCGGGGCGGCTCGCGCAGGGGACGGTGGTCGCAACCGTCATGTCGAATCTCGGGTTCCGGCTCGGCATGGAAGAAGCGGGCATCAAGGTAATTGAGACGGCGGTCGGCGACCGTTATGTACTCGAGGCGATGCGCGCCGACGGTTACACGGTCGGTGGCGAGCAGAGCGGGCACGTGATCCTGCTCGACTACGCGACCACCGGCGACGGCATACTCACCGCGCTGCAGTTGCTCGCGCGCATGACGCAGAGCAAGCAGTCACTCATCGAACTTGCCGCGGTTATGCACCGCCTGCCGCAAGTGCTCATCAACGTCACCGACGTCGACCGGACGCGTGCCGAGACCGACGCCGAGTTGCTCGCAGCTGTCGAGCGCGCGAGCAACGAGCTCGGTGCGTCGGGTCGGGTTTTGCTTCGCCCGAGCGGAACCGAGCCGGTCGTGCGGGTGATGGTCGAGGCTGCCACGCGCGACAAGGCTGACTCTGTTGCGGATCAGCTAGCCAAGGTCGTGCGCGAGCGGTTGGGTTAGACCGTGTGCGGCATCGTGGCCTACGTCGGACCACAGCCGGCCCGCGACGTCGTCCTCGCCGGTCTTCGTCGGTTGGAATACCGCGGCTACGACTCCTCAGGCATCGCAGTGCTGGACGCCGGTCTGGTGCACGTCCGGCGCAAAGCCGGAGCGTTGTCGAACCTCGAGGTCGTGCTCGAGACGGATCCGCTACCCGCTGGTGGTACCGGTCTAGGGCACACCCGCTGGGCTACCCACGGCCGGCCGACCGATGAGAACGCGCATCCGCAGGTCGACTGCACCGGCGGGCTCGCGTTGATTCACAACGGTGTCATCGAGAACCACGCGGACCTACGCGCGCGGCTACTCAAAGACGGTCACACGTTCCGTTCGCAAACCGACACCGAGGTAGCCGCCCACCTCCTTGAGGAAGCGTTCGCCGCGTGCGGAGATCTCTCCGAGTCGTTACGGCAAGTGTGCCGCAGCCTTGACGGATCGTTCAGCTTTGTCGCCGTGCATCGCGATGCACCAGGGCTCGTTGTCGGTGCGCGGCGCAATTCGCCGCTGGTGCTCGGCGTTGGCGACGGCGAGATGTTCCTTGCCAGCGATGTCGCGGCGTTCATCGAATACACCCGCGACGCGGTCGAACTTGGACAAGACCAAGTGGTCGCCGTAAGCGCCGACGGGTTCGAGATCACCACGTTTGCGGGTGAGGTCGTCGACGGTCGTCACTACCACGTCGACTGGGATCTCTCGGCTGCCGAGAAGGGCGGCTACGACTACTTCATGTTGAAGGAAATCGCCGAGCAGCCGGAGGCGGTTGCCGCGACCTTGCTCGGCCGGCTGACCTACGACGGCGCCCTGATGCTCGACGAGATGCGTCTCGACGAAGGCTTGCTGCGCGAGGTCGACAAGATCGTGGTGATCGCGTGCGGCACCGCGTATCACGCTGGTCTGATCGCCAAGTACGCCGTTGAGCACTGGGCGAACCTGCCCTGTGAAGTCGAGTTGGCCAGCGAATTCCGCTACCGCGATCCGATCCTCGACGGTCGCACGCTTGTCATCGCGATATCCCAGTCGGGTGAAACCCTCGACACGTTGATGGCGGTTCAGCACGCGCGCGAGATGGGCGCGCGGGTGCTCGCGATCTGCAACACCGTTGGTTCGACGATCGCCCGCGAAGCTGACGCGGTTCTCTACACGCGAGCCGGACCAGAGATCGGCGTTGCCGCGACGAAGAGCTTCCTCACCCAACTCGTCGCGGTCTATCTCGTGGCGCTCTACCTCAGCCAGGTGCGCGGAACGCAGTACGGAGACGATGTGGCTGCCGTCGTCCACGAACTCGCACTCATGCCTGGCAATGTCGCGCAGGTGCTGACGACGATGGAGCCGGTGCGCGAGATCGCGCGGTCGCTGGCCACCGTTTCGACGGTGCTTTTCCTCGGCCGCCACGTCGGATATCCGGTCGCCCTTGAAGGGGCGCTGAAGTTGAAAGAGCTTGCGTACATGCACGCCGAAGGGTTTGCGGCCGGCGAGCTCAAGCACGGGCCGATCGCGTTGATCGAGGAGGGCGTGCCGGTGGTTGCCGTCGTGCCGTCGCCGCTGGGTCGATCAGTGCTGCACGCGAAGATGGTGGCGAACATTCAAGAGGTGCGGGCTCGCGGCGCCCGCACCATTGTTATCGCCGAAGAAGGCGATGATGCGGTCGTGCCATATGCCGACGAGCTGATTCGGGTGCCGGTGGTGCCGACGTTGTTGCAGCCACTCGTGTCGGTGATCCCACTGCAGGTCTTCGCGTGCGAGCTCGCCGTCGCGCGCGGCAACAACGTCGACCGGCCCCGTAACCTCGCCAAATCCGTGACGGTCGAATAACTGCGATGAGGCAAGCCCACGACGTCGCGACCGTCCGTACGGCCGAGGGCGCGCTGATGGCGTCGCTGCCGCCGGGCACGTTGATGGACCGAGCTTCCTTTGGACTGGCCGCGACTGCCGCACAACTGTTGCAGCGGATCTACGGAAGCCATGTCGTCCTGCTCGTCGGGTCGGGTGACAACGGCGGCGACGCGCTGTTCGCTGGTGCGCTGCTTGCCCGCCGCGGTGCGATTGTCTCCGCTGTCTTGCTCGGGTCGTCGGCCCACGTCACGGGGCTCGCTGCGTTGCGTGCGGCGGGTGGCCGGGTTGAGAGTCCAGATGCAGTGCTGGACGCCGACCTGGTTCTCGATGGCATCGTCGGCATCGGCGGTGTTGGCGAGCTGCGCGAGGCAGCGGCTGACGTCGTGAGCTCGATTCCCGCCGAGACGACGGTGCTTGCTGTCGACGTCCCGAGCGGTGTCGATGCCGACACGGGAGTGGTCGCCGGAGCCGCGGTGCACGCCCACGTCACTGTGACGTTCGGCACCTGGAAGCCAGGCCTGCTGATCGATCCCGGGGCGCAGTGCGCCGGTGTGGTCGAGTTGGTCGACATCGGCCTTGGCCCGTGGCTGCCGACGTCATCGATCACTGCGCTGCAGGCAGCTGACGTGGAGCTGCCGATACCCACGGCGGAGTCCGACAAGTACCGCCGCGGCGTCGTCGGCATCGTGGCCGGCAGTGTCGGCTATACCGGCGCGGCACTGCTCGCGACCGGCGGCGCGTTGCGGACCGGAGCTGGCATGGTTCGCTTCGTCTCAGTCGCGCATCCCGCCGAGCTCGTGCGAGCGCGCTGGCCCGAGGCGGTCGTGACAGTGCTCAAAGATGGGTCGGAGCTCAAAGAGGGGTCGGACGTCGATGTGCTGGCCGCCGGTCGCGTGCAGGCGTGGGTTGTCGGGCCGGGCATCGGGACCGACGCGTTCGCTGCTCGGCTGGTCGAGCAAGTGTTGTCCGCGTCTGTGCCGGTGGTCGTCGACGCCGATGCGCTGACGATCGTCGCCTCCCGTCCGTCACTGGTGTCCACGCGCACCGCGCCGACGGTGTTGACGCCGCACGCGGGTGAGCTCACTCGGCTATTGGGACTCGAGCCCTCTGCTCGAGCTGACGTCGAGGCGCGACGGCTCGAGCACGCCCGGGCCGCTGCCAACGCGTTGGGCGCCACCGTGTTGTTGAAGGGGTCGACGACGGTGATCTGTTCGCCCGACGGTGTGGTGCGGGTGAACTCCACCGGTACGTCATGGCTCGCGACTGCCGGTAGTGGCGATGTGTTGTCGGGCGTTACGGGCACGCTGCTCGCCGGTGGATTGTCGGCCCTCGACGCGGCATCGTGTGCCGCCTACTTGCACGGTGCGGCTGGGCGCATCGCGGCCCAGGATGCGCCGATCGTCGCCGACGACATCCTCGCCGGCCTGCCCGCCGCGATCCGCTCGCTCCGTTAGCTGAAACATCGCTCAGCAGAGGTCAGGGCCCGGCGTGCTGTCGAGTATTTGCGGACGACCGTAGCGGTATTGCTAGATTTTGTAATTCACGTAGCATCATTCGATGCAAGCACCGCGCCAGCGATCGTGGCTCGTCCCTGCGCTCAGTGTCGGCGTCGCCCTGGTGGTGAGCGCGGGATGTTCGAGCGGGTCGTCAAAGGAAGGGGCCTCACGTTCGAACGCGGCAGCTCCGGCCTCCTCCGCCGCTGAGTCGTCCGCGTCCGGGTCATCCATGGCGGCCGCGCCGACGCCAGGCCCGGCGTCACCAACCGGTCCGGTGTCGTCAGCGGCATCGCCATCGCCGACGCCAAGCAGCACATATGTGCCGACCTGCGGCGCCGTCCCATACAAGCGGATAGTCGCGAGCGACGGCACTGGGCTCGGAGTGGTCGAGATGGGCACCGGCACGCACGGCGTGCTGATGCTGCCCCAGTACGAGGCCAGCGCGTGCGCCTGGTACACCGAGGCCAGCGGTCTTGTTGACGCCGGCTATCACGTCTTCCTGCTCGAGTATCGGTGCACGGTGTTCTCCGACTGCCCGAAGGATCTTGATGCGCAATCGCAACTGCCCCTCGACGCAGCGGCCGGTGTCGCTGCCCTTCACGCCGCAGGCGCCACGAAAGTGGTCATCGTCGGTGCATCAGCAGGCGGCACCGTCGCAGTCGTCGCCGGCGCAGCCGCAGGAGCACTCATAAACGGAGTCGTCGACCTGTCAGGCCCACCCGACATGTCAGCTCTTTACGGCGCACCACCGGGTCGCATCGACAGCTCCGCCGCGGCGCCGCACCTCGACGTCCCTTCATTGTTCGTCGTTTCTGAGCAGGACCAATCGACGAGTGTCCAGGGAATCACCGCCGTGTACGACGCCGTGCCCAACAAGAACAAAAAGCTACTTGTCCTGCCCGCCGAGGGCGGCCACGGCTGGGACACGTTGGGCTATGCGGGCCCAGCGGGCAACGTGCAGGCAGCCGTTTATGCCTTCCTCAAGGCAAACGACTAGCCGTGGCGCAGCTTCCGTCGTCGGTAGCCCGACCGGGCAGTATGTGACGATGGCAGCCGCGGACGTGCAGATCGATCACGTCGTTATCGGAGTTCGCAATCTCGACAACGCTGAGGCGCAGCTCGGCGGTCGGTACGGGCTGACGACCCTCGAGGGCGGGCGCCATCCGGGCTGGGGCACCGCGAATCGGCTGGTCCCGCTAGGAGCTTCCTATCTCGAACTCGTGACCGTCGTCGACGAGGCTGAGGCGTCCAACAGCGACTTCGGACGATGGGTCACCAAGATGCTTGGAGGCGACTCGGGATTTGGCTGGGCGGTGCGCACCGCCGACCTGGATCGCACCGCTTCGCGGTTGGGTCTCGAGGTCGGCGAGGGCTCGCGACGTTCGAAGGCAGGCGACCTGCTGCACTGGCGTATCGCCGGGGTGGCGGAAGCAGCGCAGGACAGTTCGCTTCCATTCTTTATTGAGTGGGGTGCCGGCACGCCGCTGCCGGGTTGGGCCACGGTCGTGCACCGTGCTGGCGCCGTCGCCCTGGGAGAACTCACGATCAACGGAAACGAGCGGCGGCTTCACGAATGGTTGGGAGCTAGCTCCCCGACAGTCCGCATAACGACGGGCACGCAAGGGGTGGCGAGCTTCACCGTACTGACCTCGACGAACACCATCGTCGTCAATACCGACGATTGGTAACGAGGCCGAGTCCCCCCAATCGTCAAGTGCGCCTCGGGGTCGCGGTTGGCGCGATCCAAACAGAGGCATGCGCCGGCGCGACTGCTTGGTTGACCGCTTGGCGCAGTTCTTGGTTGATCGTGTCGAGGTCGACGGCGTCGCGGAGCCGGATCGTAAACGCGGCGACGATCGAGTCGGCGTCGTAGCGGGCGCGGTTGAAGCGCCGATCGACGAGCCGCTGCACTCGGCGGCGTAATGGCGTGAAGAGCGCTGCCGCGGCGAGCGTCGAGGCAGCGACCCCGACGGGGGAGGAGGACGGCAGGACGCTCGTGGTCAGCGCGACCAGGCCGAGGAAGACTGCGACCAGTAGGCCGGTGATGACAACGTAGGAGAGGGTGCGGCTGATCAGCCGGTCGATCTCGTAGAGCCGGTACTTCAGGATTCCGACGCCGATCGCGAGCGGGATGCCGGTCAGGCCCACGGCGGCGATGTCGGTGACGACACGCCCAGCGCTGCTCGTGTTGTTGGTCGAGACGAGGTAGATCGAGACGACGGACAAGGCCCCGCCGCTCATCAGCCACGTCAGTTGCTTACGCCGCTCCCCGTTGGCGCTCCGCCACGTTGCCGCCTGCCGTATGACGAAGGCGACCAGAAGCAGCAGGATGATCGGCGACGCAGCCCAGGCGACCCCAGCCGCAGCTCCGGAAAAGCCCTTTGGATCACCGGCGTAATTTCCGACCTCGTCGACGTCGAACCCCGCGCGAATGGGGAGCGTCGCCTGCGCCAGCGACCAGATGCTGCAGAACCAGGCTCCAGCAACGATGTAGACAATCAGCGGGATCCGCCAACGCCGGGAAGCCAGTCGACCCTCGGGAAAGAGTGCGACCGAGAGCCCCAGCAGGACGAACCCGGGCACCCAGGAGGGCTCAGCGGCGAGCGCAACGCGGCCCAGCGGCAGCCGGCCGCCGTGCTGGTGGTAGTCGAGGACGGCGTAAAGGACTGCGATGGCATATCCGGCGAAGAACGCGGCGGCGATGAGCAGCATCCAGCCGATGGGATTCGACGGCTGGCGACGGGCGATCACCAGCCCGACCGCGGCGACGATCGCGATGATGAGAAGCAGCACCCCGTCGAACGATGCGCGCAGGTCGTGTGCGAGAACGGTGAGCAGACACCCAGCTACCACTTCGACCGCGGTCAAGCCGCCCAGGGCAAGCGAAGCCCGGGACGGCGTCGGGCTGCGCGTGAACCTGTTCGCTCGCACGCGCCAAAATCTAGGCCAACGACCGTTCCGACAGCGTTACGGAAACGAATGGCTAGAGGTCGACGGACTCGGTCGGAGAGAGCCGGGTGTAGGTCGTGCCGTAGGTTGCGCCAACCATCGCGACGAGTCGGTCGACCAGCGCGCCGCCGGCTTCGCTGAGATACGCGTCGTGGATCTGGAACGCGCGTGGTGCGCGAACGGCAGCCGTGAAGTCAATGACTTCGCTGACCTTCGACCACGGTGCGTGGATCGGGATCAGCAACGTCTCGACGGCTACCGGCGGCACCGTGAACGAATCGCCCGGGTGGTAGACCGCGCCCTCGACGAGATAGCCGACGTTGGCAACCGGCGGTGCGATGAGAGGGTGGATAAGCGCATGCAGACCTCCGAACGTGCGAACGCTGAAGCCGCCCGCGGAGAAGGACTCACCGGGACCGACCGCAGTGACCCGGTCGCCCAGTACGCCCAACGACAAGGCAACCGACGCAGGTGCCCACACCTGCAACGATGGGTCGGCCTTCGCCGCGGCGAGCAGGGCCGGCGCGTCGAGGTGATCCGCATGCTCGTGGGTGATCAGGACCGCATGCACGCCGGCGACGGCGAGCTGCGTCTCCGAGAACGTCCCGGGGTCGATCACCAGAGCCCCGCTGCCGTCGTCCAGCCGAATGCATGAATGGGTGTATTTGGTCAGCCGCATGGAAACCATCCCATCACAGCGCCGCTCCGCACTGGCAGGATGTCGCCGTGACGTATCGCGATCCGGCGGTTGCCGCGGCTGCTCTGCGCGCCGCGGCTCGTGTCGATCTCGGCGCTATCTCCTCCAACGTGGCTCGGGTCAAAGAGATTGTCGGCCCGGCTGAGGTGATGGCCGTGGTGAAGGCGGAGGGGTACGGCCACGGCCTCGTGCAGAGCGCCTTGGCTGCCGTCGAGGGCGGCGCGACCTGGCTGGGCGTCGCGTTCCTTGAAGAGGCGGTCGCCTTGCGAGCCGCCGGAATAGGCGTTCGAATCCTGTGCTGGCTCGGGACGCCAGGCGAACCGGTTGCCGAGGCAGTCACCGCCGACATCGACGTGTCGGCATCCGCGCCTTGGGCCATCGCCGAGATCGCGAACGCGGCGTTAGAGGTCGGCCGGGTTGCGCGCGTGCATCTGAAGGTCGACACCGGGTTGTCGCGCGGCGGCGCAGTGATGGGCGACTGGCCAGAACTCGTGCAAGCGGCGGCGAAAGCGCGTGCCGAGGGATACGTCGAGATCGTCGGCTTGTGGTCGCATCTGGTGCACGGAAGTAATCCGGCTCATCCGACGACGGCTCTGCAAATCGGCGCATTCAACGATGCGCTCTCGTACGCAGCCAGTGTTGGCGTGACGCCACAGATTCGACACTTCGCGAACTCGGGCGGTTTGCTGCTCGTGCCAGGCACCCGTTTTGACCTCGTGCGCGCCGGGCTCGCCACGTACGGCTTGTCACCGGTTCCTGACCAGCGCGACTCTGCATCGTTCGGGTTGCGACCGGCGATGACGTTGACCGCGCGACTGGCTCTGACGAAGAAAGTGCCTGCGGGCACAGGGGTTTCGTACAGTCACCGTTACGTGACGCCGGTGCCGACAATGCTCGGCCTGGTTCCGCTCGGTTACGCGGACGGGGTCCCACGAACGGCTACCAACAACGCCGAGGTGCTCGTGCGCGGTCGGTCCAGCACCGTGCGCCGCACCATTTCGGGCACCGTGTGCATGGATCAGTTCGTGGTCGACCTCGGCCCAGGGGACGACGATTTCGCGGCCGGGGACGACGTCGTGCTGTTCGGTCCGGGCGACCGTGGCGAGCCGACGGCGCAGGACTGGGCCGACGCGTGCGACACCATCTCGTATGAGATCGTGACCCGCATCGGCGTGCGGGTGCCGCGGGTGTACGAGGGTGCCTGAGGCGGGCTGGGCGGATCTTGCGGCTCAGATGCGTTTGTGCGTTGCGTGCACAGAACTTGCTGCGACCCGCACGAACGTTGTCGTCGGTACGACGCCAGCGAATGGCGCCGCCGTGCTACTTGTCGGCGAGGCACCGGGCGCCACCGAAGACGAGACCGGCTTACCTTTCGTTGGCCGCGCCGGCGCGTTGCTTGACCAGCTATTGGCCGAGGTCGGCCTCCCGCGCGCCAACGTCGCTGTCGCAAACGTGTTGAAGTGCCGGCCGCCGGGCAACCGCGCGCCGGCGAAGGTCGAAGTCGCCAACTGCCGCCGGTTTCTTGCAGCGCAGATCGCGATCGTCGAGCCACGGGTGATCTGCGCGCTCGGCGGGACGGCGGCGCAGTGGTTCTTCGGAACGGGCGCGAAGATCGGGCAACTGCGAGGTCGAGTGCACGACGTCGAAGGTCGCCGAGTCGTGTCGACCTACCACCCGTCGGCGGCCATCAGATTTGGTCCGGCCGGCATGCCCCGCGCGGCGTTGCGTGAAGACCTGGCGTTCGTGGCCCTGCTCGCGGCGGCATCGTGATGTCGGAGGCGCTGTGATCGTCGAGATTCCTACTGCGCACGACATGCGAGACCTCGGTGTACGTCTCGCGGGGATCCTGAAGCCCGGTGACCTGGTCGTGCTCGATGGTCCGTTAGGCGCCGGCAAGACCACGCTTGCCCAGGGGATCGGCGCCGGGCTCGGCGTCCGCGGCGACGTGACGTCGCCGACCTTTGTGATCGCGCGGGTCCATCCCTCGCTCGGTGACGGGCCGCCGCTCGTGCACGCCGATGCCTACCGCGTCGAGGGCCGGCTGGAAATTGACGATCTCGACCTCGACGCCTCGGTCGACGATTCGGTGACGATTGTCGAGTGGGGCAAGGGGCTCGTCGAAGGGCTCGCTGCGGATCGGCTCGACATTGAGATCTCCAGGACAGTGGGTAGCAAGAGCGAGCTACGCCAAGTGCGCATCACAGCCCAGGGCCAACGATGGGACGGCGTGAAGCTGGGCGAAGTGCTCGGACTCCGCTAGCGCCACCGCCAGTTAGGCTCATGTACGTGCTGCTCCTCGCTTTCGACACGTCGACGCCGGCGGTGACCGTCGCGTTGCACGACGGCACCCAGGTGCTGGTCTCGCAGACGGTCGTCGACGCGCGCCGGCATGGTGAGTTGTTGGCGCCGGGCATCGCGCATGTTCTCGCTGAGGCTGGCTGTTCGACGTCCGATCTGACTGGCATTGCGGTTGGAGTCGGACCCGGTCCGTTCACCGGATTGCGCATCGGTCTGATGACCGCACGTGCCATGGGCGATGCGCTGAATGTTCCGGTCACCGGCGTCTGCACGCTCGACGTGATTGCCGCGGCAGTCGTAAGTGAGCAACCGTTTCTCGTCGCCACCGACGCCCGCCGTCGCGAGGTCTACTGGGCCACGTATGACGCAAGTGGTACTCGCATCGATGGTCCGCAGGTCGAACGACCAGCGGACGTCGAGTGGCAGGGGCCCGCGTATGGTGCCGGCGCGTTGATGTATCCAGAGGCGTTCGCCGATGCACGCCGGCCCGAATATCCGGACGCCGGTGAGCTCGCGTCGATGGTCGCCACCGGTTGCGCTGTCGTGCTGCCACCAGATCCGCTGTACCTGCGGCGGCCTGACGCCGTCGAGCCCAGCCCTCGTCGTCCCGTCGTCGTGCTATGAACGCGCGCAGGCGTCCGTCGGAGAGCGAGCCGATGCGTTGGTGGGACGTCGACGGTGTGATGGATCTCGAGCGCGACCTGTTCGGCGATGAGTGCTGGACCGTCGCGATGTTCTGGTCTGAGCTCGCCGAACCGGAGACGAGGTTCTATCTCGTCGCGCGAGACGGTGCTGAGATCGTCGGCTACGCAGGACTTTGCGCGTATCCCGAAGAGTCGTTCGTGCAGACGATCGCCGTGAAGCGCGACCGGCAGGGGCGCGGTATCGGTACCCGGCTTTTGAAAGCGCTCATAAGCGAAGCGCGCCGGCGTGACGAACCGATGGTCGGGCTCGAGGTGCGCGCCGACAACCAGGTCGCGCAGCGCATGTATCAAGGGTTCGGGTTCGAGCAGGTCGGCATCCGCAAGGGTTACTACCAGCCGAGCGACACCGATGCGGTTCTCATGGTGCTCAACCTCGCCGGTGTCGATGTGTCGAAGTGGGCACCGAGCGATGGCTCCGACGCGTAATGGCTGTTGCGACTGAGGCGCTCGTCCTCGGCATCGAGACGTCGTGTGACGAGACAGGCGTTGGAATTGTGCGCGGCAACACGTTGCTTGCCAATGCGGTCGCGAGCAGTGTCGAGGCGCACGCGCGGTTCGGCGGTGTGGTTCCCGAGGTCGCGAGTCGCGCGCATCTCGACGCGGTGGTGCCTGCAGTCCACCGGGCACTAGCGGACGCCGGGATCTCCATGCGCGACGTCGACGCGATCGCCGTTACGTCGGGGCCCGGTCTTGCCGGCGCGTTGCTCGTCGGGGTTGCTGCGGCGAAGGCGTACGCACTCGCCCTCGACAAACCCCTTTACGGCGTCAACCATCTGTCAGCGCACGTTGCCGTTGACACCCTCGAACACGGACCGCTGCCCGAGCCGTGCATGGCGTTGCTCGTGTCGGGTGGGCACTCGTCGTTGCTGCTTGTGCCCGACCTCACCCGCGAAGTGCAGTCGCTCGGCTCAACGGTCGACGACGCGGCCGGAGAGGCGTTCGACAAGGTCGCGCGCGTGCTCGGGCTGCCGTTTCCCGGCGGGCCGCACATCGACCGGGTGGCGCTGGAGGGTAACCGGGAGCTGGTCGCGTTCCCGCGCGGAAAATCTGACGACGGAAGCCTGGATTTCTCCTTCTCGGGGCTCAAGACGGCCGTCGCGCGGTGGGTCGAGGCGCGCGAGCGGGCAGGTGAATTGGTGCCAATAGCCCATGTGGCCGCTTCGTTCCAGGAAGCCGTGGTCGATGTTTTGACCATGAAGGCGATCGCTGCGTGCCAGGCGCACGGCGTCGACTACCTCGTCATTGGTGGCGGCGTCGCTGCTAACTCGAGGCTTCGAGCCGTCGCCGAACAACGCTGCGAAGCGGCAGGCATCACGCTGCGAGTCCCGCGGCCGGCCCTTTGCACCGACAACGGTGCGATGGTGGCAGCACTGGGTACTCGACTAGTGGAGGCCGGCTTGCCGCCGTCCGATCTCGATTTTCCGGCCGATCCGTCGCTACCCATCACGGAGGTGAAGGTGTGATCGCACGCATGTGGGAGACCCGGATTCGCGAGGGTCAGCTCGACGAGTTCTGCACATGGACGAAGACCACCGCATGGCCGCAATTCTTGGCAGCCCCAGGCTTCGGCGGCGGCGAGCTCTACCGCTCCGACGCCCAGGATCGCGCCGTCATCGTCACGAGATGGGCCTCGACCGAGGCACTAGCTGCCGGCAACGAATGGTTCGACCTCGGCGCGGAGCGCTTCGTCGCGCGCGAGCCGGAAGCGTGGGAGTTCACCCCCGTCGACCTGGCGTAGACAAGGACACCGTGTGGGTCGCCATTGGCGGCGGCGTGTCCTTTCTGCGGAACGGCGACCGGGTGAGTCGGATGGACCGCCAGTCAGCCGTGCATTCCTGACGCCTCACGTGTTCACGGCGTCGGCGATCACCGCGTAGTGCTTTCCATCAATGAGTGCGAGGACGACGACTGCTTGCGTCGTTCCTTCCAACCGCAGGTCGCGCCGTAGGCGTTCGACGTCGACCGCCGAGCCACGCTTCATGATGGTGACGCCGCCGACGTCGCGCTCTCTGAGTGCGGCGCGTAAGCGCTTCAACGAAAAGGGCATCACCTCGCGCACCTCGAACGCTTTCGCGAAAGGCGTGTCGATGAGCCGGTCGCTTGTCAGGTACGCCGTCGTCGCGTCGAGCAGGACGCCGTCGACCGACCTCGCCAGGTCGCTGATCAGATGTGCCCGGACCACGGCGTCGTCGGGCTCGTAAAGGTAGCGATTCATGGATCCCGTCGGCGCCCGCTCATCGGCGTCCGACTTGGTATGCATCGTTGCACCCGACGGCAGCAGTGTCGCGCGTCGCCGTGTCTCGCCGTCGGTGAGGCTGCCTGCCCACAAAACCGCCTCTTTGAGGCCTCCTGCTACTGAGATCCACTCGATTTCGATCCCGGCGGGGACCAAGTCATGCGGAATGCCGGGCGCCACCTTGGCTGCGGCCGCCGGCACTTTGGCGAGCAGGCTTGTGACGAACGACCACGGCGGCTCGTAGGCGTTGACGTCGAACGTTCGCCGGCCCCTCGACCGCCGTGCGGGGTCGATGAACGCGGCGTCGTACCCGGTGAGGTCTAGTACCTCGACGTCGGCGCAGTCGACTCTTGCGTCGCTGTTCAGCCTCGCCGCCTGGGCCGTGACCGGATCGTGGTCGAAACCCGTGACGTTGCAACCGGCGGCTTCGAGCGCGCGCAAGTCGGCGCCGATTCCGCAGCAGAGGTCGGCCACTCTCGCTGGGCGTCCCAAGGTGGTGTTCAGAGCGTGGAACCTTGTTGCGCGGTGGTTGGCGGCAATCGCGCTGGTCGCCTGCTCGAGCCCGTTTGCGGTGAACCACATCTCGTCGGCGGCAGCGCCGAACTTCGCCCGACCGCGGCGGCGAAGCGTGGCTTGCTCGACGGCTGCCGAGGCGACGTTTGGTTTCAGCGCGCAGTAGTGCCGCCGGACGTCTTCACCGACAGCCAGGTCGTTCGCACCTGCGTCGAGGCGCGCCATCGCGTGGGCGATCGCGTCGGGGCCGGGCTTCGCCGCGAGCGCGGCGAATGTGTCAGCGTCCATCGACTCCTCGCTTTCCGGGTCAGCCCTTCGCGGTGGGACCGCGACTCCTCGCAAACGCAGCTTTCCGGCGTGGAGAACCCGAATTTCTGACGAGTCGGCAAGCCCGAGGGCCCGCGACTCCGTCGATAAGCAGATCATCCACGCATTGTTGATCTGCTTATCTACCGAATCGCCGGGCACCAAGTCCCACGCCACACCCCCGAGCCTCGTTTCCTCACACATTCAGGATCCAGCCCCGACGTCGGCCCGGACTCCTCACAGACTTACGTCACTGGGCACTTACAGGCTGCATCTGTGAGGAGTCAAGCTGGATCTGTGAGGAATCGGCGACGACGGAAGGCGCAAGAGCTGGGGCGGGTGGGAGCGGATTCATGCCTGGCACTCGGGTTGACGGAGTGCTAAGCCCGGCATAGTCTTCGAGTAGACGTGCTGGCACTCTCGTACCCCGTTTGCTAACACGTTGTTTGCTCGGTCTGACCCCCGCGACGGCAGGCCGGTGTGGACACCAACTGCTCCAGATCACCAAGTGCTAACGCCCAACCATCATCACAACAACACTGAGGAGGGGGAGTCACGCTGTGACGACCGCCACCAAGTCCAAGGTAGCCATCCGGCCGCTCGAGGACCGCATCGTCGTGCAGGCCGTTGAGGCCGAGACCACCACCGCTTCCGGCCTGGTCATCCCTGACACCGCCAAGGAGAAGCCCCAGGAGGGCATCGTCCTCGCTATCGGCCCCGGCCGGTTCGAAGACGGTCAGCGGGTGCCCCTCGACGTCAAAGAGGGCGACCGCGTTCTCTACAGCAAGTATGGCGGCACCGAGGTCAAGTACAGCGGCGAGGAGTACCTCGTACTCTCCGCTCGCGACGTCCTCGCTGTCATCGAGAAGTAGCTCGCTCGCGGCGTAAGTCGCGCCAGCTCGCGCCCGCCGCCCCGAAGCCGCAAAGCCTCGGGGCGGCGTCCGTCGGGCTCGCAGCATTGCCTTGAATCGCCTTGAACTGCCTGAACTTTGAGAGGACCTCTAACGCATGCCGAAGATCCTGCAGTACGACGAGAGCGCCCGTCGATCGCTTGAGCGCGGTGTTGACGCGCTCGCGAACGCGGTGAAGGTGACGCTTGGGCCGAAGGGTCGCAACGTCGTCATCGCCAAGAGCTACGGCGTCCCGACGATTACGAACGACGGCGTGACGATCGCCCGCGAGATCGAACTCCTTGACCGCCACGAGAACCTCGGGGCGCAGCTCGCCAAGGAAGTCGCGACCAAGACCAACGACGTCGCCGGCGATGGCACCACGACCGCCACCGTGCTCGCGCAGGCGATGGTTCACGAAGGTCTGCGCAACGTCGCGGCCGGTGCCGACCCGCTCGCGCTTAAGCGTGGCATCGAAGCCGCCGTTACGGCGGTGACCGCGCGCCTCGTCGACACCGCCCGTGAAGTATCGGGCAAGGGCGAGATTGCCCACGTGGCCGCGATCTCAGCTCAAGACCCCGAGGTCGGCGGACTCATCGCCGAAGCGTTCGACAAGGTCGGCAAGGACGGCGTCATCACCGTCGAAGAGTCGAACACGATGGGCCTTGAGCTCGAGCTCACCGAGGGCCTGCAGTTCGATAAGGGCTACATCTCGCCGTACTTCGTCAGTGACACCGAGCGCATGGAAGCGGTGCTCGAGAACCCGCTGATCCTGCTCAACCAGGGCAAGCTGTCGTCGGTCTCCGACCTGCTGCCGTTGCTCGAAAAGGTCATCCAGGCCGGCAAGACCTTGCTGGTCATCGCAGAGGACGTCGATGGCGAGGCGCTGTCGACCCTGGTTGTCAACAAGATCCGCGGCACGTTCCAGTCGGTCGCGGTGAAGGCGCCGGCATTCGGTGACCGCCGCAAGGCCATGCTCGAAGACATCGCGATCCTTACGGGTGCGCAGGTCGTTGCACCCGAGGTCGGTCTCAAGCTGGACGACGTCGGCTTGGAAGTACTCGGCAGTGCGCGTCGGGTCACCATCACCAAGGACGACACCACCATTGTCGACGGTGCCGGTTCGGCCGAGGCAGTCGCCGATCGGGTCCGCCAGTTGCGGGCTGAGATCGAGCGCACCGACTCCGAGTGGGATCGCGACAAGCTGCAGGAGCGGCTGGCGAAACTTGCCGGCGGCGTCGCGGTGATCCGGGTGGGCGCGGCGACCGAAGTTGAGCTCAAGGAGAAGAAGCACCGGCTCGAGGACGCGATCTCGGCGACCCGGGCGGCTGTCGAAGAGGGCATCGTGGCAGGTGGCGGCTCCGCACTCGTGCACGCTGCATCGGCGCTCGACAACCTAGACCTCGTCGGCGATGAATCGACCGGGGCGAGCATCGTGCGCAAGGCGCTCGTCGAACCGCTTCGGTGGATCGCCGAGAACAGCGGCTTCGAGGGCTACGTCGTGACACAGAAGGTCGCCGGCCTGCCGGTCGGTCACGGACTCAACGCAGCCAGTGGCGACTACGGCGATCTCATCGCTGATGGAGTCATCGATCCCGTCAAGGTGACCCGTTCTGCGCTGGCAAATGCGGCGTCCATCGCGGCGCTCGTGCTCACGACGGAGACACTCGTCGTGGAGAAGCCCGAAGAGGCTGAGGCCGACGCGCACGGCGGACACGGTCACAGCCACGGCCCCGGTGGTCACAGCCACTAACCTGGCGCGGTGGACTCCCACGAGACTGCTGACGATGCTGCCCGAACAGCCCGGCGCGCTACTAGCGCGCCGGACGCTCTCGCTGGGCTGCTAGCGAAGGGTGAACGGGCGGCGTTTCACGGACCGCCCGGCACCGCCGTCCCGCCGCTTGAACAAGCTGTTGCACTCGCGACCACGGGTGGTCGAACGGCCGAGGCAACGGCGGCGACCTGGCTCCTTGGTGTGGCGCAGGCGTCGCGTGGTCGGTTCGGCACGGCGCTAACCCTGCTGGGTGGCGTGATGGGACCACTGCGAGAGGCTCTGTCAGGCGCCGACACTGCCCCTGAGCTGCGGCTGTTCGGGGCGCTTGCGGCGGCGACGGTCGCGAGCGTGCACCGGCAGTTGGGGCGGCACACCGTTGCGTGGGAGTTCGACGCGCTCGGGCTGACCGCAGCAGACGCGTTGCCGGGGCTCGACGAGGCCGTGTTCGACTGCCGTCTTGGTCTCGCGTCCGACGCCGTGGGCTTAGGCGAGATCGAGATCGCCGGCACCGAACTCGGCGTCGCCGCCGGGCTGGCTGAAGTTCATCCCGATTGGTGGCGGCAGCGGGTGCGTCTCGACTGGGTACGCGCCGAGATCGCGCTCCTCGAGGAGAACCCGACCGCGGCGCAGGAGGCGGCGTCCGAAGCGATCGATGCGGCCGAGTTGGCGCACGCGCCGCGGCATGTGGCGAAGGGCTTGCTGTTCCTCGGAGTCGCCCAGGCGCACCTCGGCAGCCCCGACACCGTCACCACTTTGCGTCGGGCCGCCACCCTCGCCGAGCAGCTCGGGACGACCCCGCTGATCTGGCAGGCGCGAGCCCTCGTGGGTGCCTTGCTGGCCGAGGACGATCCCGCCACCAGCGCGCGCAGTTTGCAGGCTGCCCGATCCGCGGTATTGGCTATCGCGGGCGACCTCCCTGATGACGTTCGGGAGGAATGGCTTAACCGTCCCGATATAGAGGCATTACTGTCGATTTAACTGTCCGATTTGTCTATCAATTGCGCCATTCGGCGTAAGGGAATGGCCAGGTTCGGGCTCAGGATTGGCGCCCACTCTGCCGATGAAAGAGCCGATGGCCCAAGAGGGTGAAATTCCCGCGGGACGGATGGATCAGGGATCGGGTGCGAACGCTTGTGACGACTGTGCTCATCTGTGACGATCATCGGCGCTTTCGCGAGCACTTGCGCCGCTATGTCGCCGCGGTGCCGGGCGTCGATCGGGTGATGACGGCGGACACCAGTGCGGAGACTTTCGTGCGGTACGCCGCCGAGCTCCCTGCGCTCGTGCTCCTCGACGTCGCGATGCCTGACCTCGGCGGTCCCGAGACTGCCCGACTGCTTGTCTCAGCTCACCCCGGCGCCAATGTCGTCATGCTGGCCGGCACCGCGGACAGCGAGAACCTCGCCCGCGCGATGGCCGGTGGTGCGCGTGGCTACCTGACCAAGGACGTTTCGGTCGAGGAATTGTGTGCCGCACTTGCCCATGTCGTCGTCGATGCAGGAGTTGCGCGCGCCAACAACGGACACGGCCCAGCGCAAGTCATCGATCCGCCTTTGACCGAGCGCGAGCGGCAGGTGCTCGACGGCATGAGCCGCGGAAAGACCAACAACGAAATCGGCCGTGAGCTCTTTCTCTCCGAGGACACCGTGAAAACCCACGCCCGCCGGTTGTTTCGCAAGCTCGGCGTCAATGATCGGGCGCAGGCCGTCGCTCTAGGTTTTCGCAGCGGCATCGTCCGCTAACGCAACAACGCTCCCGGGTGGGCGCTCGTCGACGTCGCTGCTGCGGGTCTAGCGCAGGTCGATGGTCGGCGGCACGTCACCGGATCCGTCGTCTCGCTCTGATTCCGAGAGCACACCGTCGACGAAGCCACTGGCGTAGTCCCACGCGACATAGTCAGCGGGATCCGGCTCGTATGCGGGCTCGTGCGCGCGCAGTTGGCCGACGTCGAGCAGTTGGCGCAGATTCTGGCGGAGCAACTCCCACGCGAAGTAGTGCGGCGCTTCACATTCGCCGCAATGGACCACGAGACCGCGCACACCTCGCGGCTCGAGCAGCGTCTGAAAGACCTCGAGGTCGGCCAGGTCGACGAGGATCTCCTCGCGGTCCTGGGGCGAGAGCGGTTCGCTCGTTGCCTCATGCATATTCAAAAGCCTAGTCGCGTAGCGACCTGGGGTCGTGCCACGTAGCGACCAAAGCGCGTGCGGCAGCGGACGGCGGCGGGCTGGCGACGCCAGCGCCAGCTAGCATGGAGTCTCCTGCCCGAGGGGAAAGCTGCCGTAGCCGTGACAGATTCAGCGCATGAGTTCGGCCTGTTGCCGGACAAGGTGGCCATGATCGGCCTCACGTACGACGACGTCCTGCTACTGCCTGCGGCCTCTGATGTGATTCCCAGCCAGGCCGACACCACAACCGCGATCACCCGCAACATCTCACTGCGCGTGCCGCTGCTATCGAGCGCGATGGACACCGTGACTGAGGCACGCATGGCGATCGCCATGGCGCGGCAGGGTGGTGTGGGCGTGCTCCATCGCAACCTGTCGATCGACGAGCAAGCAGCACAGGCCGACCTGGTGAAGCGGTCCGAGGCGGGCATGATTACCAACCCGGTGACCTGCTCGGCCGATGACACCCTCGCCGACGTTGACCGACTGTGCGCGCATTACCGAATCTCCGGTGCTCCCGTCGTCAACGAAGCAGGCGTCCTAGTCGGCATCGTCACGAACCGCGACATCAGGTTCGAGACAGATCTCTCGCGGCCGGTGCGTGACGTCATGACGCCGATGCCACTGGTGACCGCGCCTGTCGGTGTCTCCGACGAGGACGCCCTTGAACTCTTGCGCCGGCACAAAATCGAGAAGCTTCCGCTGGTCGACGGTGCTGGGCGACTGCGCGGGCTGATTACAGTCAAGGACTTCACCAAGCGCGAGCAGTTCCCTGATGCATCAAAGGACGCAGCTGGCCGGCTACTCGTCGCCGCCGCGGTGGGCACCGGCGAGGAGTCCTACAAGAGGGCCCGCGCGCTCGTCGAGGCTGGCGTCGACATCATCGTGGTCGACACCGCGCACGGGCATTCGTCTGGCGTGCTCGAGATGGTCAGCCGCCTGAAGCGCGACGTGAATGTCGACGTCATCGGTGGCAACATCGCCACCCGCGAAGGAGCCCAGGCGTTGATCGACGCCGGCGCCGACGGCGTCAAGGTCGGCGTCGGGCCAGGCTCGATTTGCACAACGCGAGTAGTCACCGGAGTCGGCGTCCCGCAGGTCACCGCGATCTACGAGGCAGCAAAGGCGTGTCGCGCAGCTGGCATCCCGGTCATCGGCGACGGCGGCCTGCAGTACTCCGGCGACATCGCGAAGGCGATCGCCGTCGGCGCCGACGCCGTCATGCTCGGCAGCCTGCTCGCGGGCGTTGAAGAGAGTCCTGGCGAGCTCATCTTCATCAACGGCAAGCAGTACAAGAGCTACCGGGGCATGGGATCGCTTGCGGCGATGCAATCGCGCGGCGAGGTGCGTTCGTACAGCAAGGACAGGTACTTCCAGGACGACGTGTTGTCCGACGACAAGCTCGTGCCCGAAGGCATCGAAGGCCAGGTGCCCTACCGTGGGCCGCTCGCTGCCGTCGTCCATCAGCTTGTTGGCGGTCTACGTTCAGCGATGGGCTACTGCGGCGCAGCCACCATCGACCAGCTGCAGCAGGCACGTCTCGTGCGGATCACCGCGGCCGGGTTGAAGGAAAGCCATCCCCACGACGTCCAGATGACGACGGAAGCACCGAACTACTACTCGCGCTGATTCTTGTTTTATAGAAAGGTTCCTGGTGGCCGAAGTCCAGATCGGCATGGGCAAGACGGGTCGCCGTGCCTACAGCTTCGACGACATCGCCATCGTGCCGTCGCGACGCACCCGCGACCCCGAAGAGATCTCGGTCGCATGGCAGATCGACGCGTATCGCTTCGAGGCGCCGATCATTTCGAGCGCGATGGACAGTGTCGTCTCGCCCAACTTCGCCATCGAGATCGGGCGGCTCGGCGGTCTCGGTGTGCTTGACCTCGAAGGACTCTGGACACGCTACGACGACCCGCAACCGATCCTTGACGAGATCGCGACCTTGCCCGAAGGCGATGTCGTTCGTCGGATGCGTGAGATCTACTCCGAGCCCATCAAGGAAGAGTTGATCGGCGCACGCATCAAGCAAATCCGCGATGGCGGTGTGGTGACCGCTGCCGCTTTGTCGCCGCAACGAACGGCGCAGTACCACAAGGCAGTTCTCGAGGCCGGCGTCGATCTGTTCGTGATCCGCGGTACGACTGTGTCAGCCGAGCACGTGTCGACGCGGGCTGAGCCCTTGAACCTCAAGAAGTTCATCTACGACCTCGACGTGCCGGTGATTGTCGGCGGGTCTTACACGTATCAGTCGGCGCTGCACCTCATGCGCACGGGCGCGGCTGGCATATTGGTCGGTGTAGGTGGTGGCGCCGCGCACACGACGCGTCAGGTGCTCGGTATAGGGGTGCCGATGGCAACGGTTGTCTCTGATGCCGCGGCCGCGCGTCGCGACTACATGGACGAATCCGGTGGCCGCTACGTGCATGTCATTGCGGACGGCGCGATGCGCACCGGCGGTGACATCGCGAAGGCGATTGCCTGCGGAGCCGACGCCGTCATGATCGGCCTACCGTTGGCTCGCGCCGCGGAAGCTCCAGGCGGCGGTTGGCATTGGGGCGCGGAAGCGCGGCACAACGATCTCGCTCGTGGGAAGAGGTACCGCGCAGGCACGGCCGGCACCCTGCGCGAAGTGCTGTACGGACCGTCGACGGATTCTGAAGGTACGACGAACTTGGTGGGCGCGTTGCGCAAGGCGTTGGCGACGTGTGGGTACTCCGACCTCAAGGAGTTCCAACGCGTCGAGGTCGTTGTCACCTGCTAGCGAGCAGCGCCCTGACGTCGTCGCCGGGAACCGGTCGGCCGAGGTAGTAGCCCTGCACCCGCGTGCAGCCCAGCGTGCGCAAGATGTCGAGCTGACCCGCGCTCTCTACGCCTTCGCCGACTGTGTCGAGGTGCAGGGCTTTCGCCATGCCGATGATCGCGGCGACCACGGCGCGATCGCCGGCGTGTGTCTCCAAGCCTTCGACGAACGATTTGTCGATCTTCAACTCGTTGACCGGGAAGCTGCGCAGCCGGGCGAGTGAGGAGAACCCGGTGCCGAAGTCGTCGATCGACAATGACACCCCAAGTCGCGACAGCTCGGCCACCAACGGACCGGTCGTCACCGGATCCCCGAGTGTCGACTCCGTGACTTCGATGCGCAGTTGCGCGGGTCCGAGCTTCGATGCGTGCAGTGCGCTGGTGACGGTCTCCAGAAAGACCGACGCGTGGCCGAACTGACGGGCGGACGCGTTGACCGACAGCAATGGCGACCAGCCTTGACTGGCCAGCCACCGACCGGCTTGTGCGCAGGCCTCGTGCAGTACCCACTCGCCAATGCCCATGATGAGGTCGGTTTCTTCAGCTATCGGAATGAACTCGACCGGGGGAATGGCGCCGAGCTCGTCCGACGTCCACCGCAGGAGCGCCTCGACACCCACGAGCTGGCCTGACGCCAGGTCCACTTGCGGCTGGTAGACGAGGTGCAGCTCGCCCTTCTCGATCGCGCGCCGCAGCGCCGACTCCATGTGCAGGCGATCGCGCGATTGTTCGCGCATGCGCTCGTCGAAGGTGATCACGCTGGCCCGGCCAGCTGCTTTTGCCTGATACATCGCGGCGTCGGCGTCCGCGACGAGGTCATGTGGTGATTCCAAGCCGGCACCGCGAGCGATGCCCACGCTGACCGTCAAGAACACCTCGCGGTCATCGACTTGAACGGGCGCTTCGATGGCTTGCCGCAGTTCCCTCGCGAGGCCTTCCGCTTCGGCCGCTCCGGTAAGGCCCTCGCAAGAGATGGTGAACTCGTCGCCGCCGAATCTGGCGACCAGATCGTGTGGACGAACCGCCTGCTGCACACGGTTCGCAACAACGCGCAAAACTTCGTCGCCGACGAGATGTCCCATCGAATCGTTGAGCACCTTGAAGTGGTCGATGTCGAGAAACAACACAGTGACATCGGCTCTGCGGCGCCGCGCGCGGCGCAGCGCGGCGCCAAGTTCGTCAATGAAGAGTCGACGGTTCGCCAGGCCCGTGAGCGGGTCTCGTAGGTTGGCCCGCCGCAGCTCTGCTTCGTCGTGATTTCGCATTAAGACGATCGTCGCCAACGCAGTGGTACGGGCGACGTCACGTCGCTCGTCATCCTTTGGCCCACGGTTGGTTTCGAAGTACGTCGCGAAGGTGCCGAGAACCTTTCCGGCTTCGTCGTCGTGATCCGGTGCGATGACAGGCACTGACCAGCACGCCCGCAACCCGTGTTCGAGGGCCAAGACGCGCCACTCAGCCCAGTCGGAGTCGGAGCCGATGTCTTCGGTCACGACGTCGTGTCGGGCGAACGCGGCCCGGCCGCACGAGCCCACGTGGGGCCCGATTGCGGTTCCGTCGATCGCGTCACTGAAGGACGCCGGCAGGCTGGGGGAGGCGATGGTGAAAAGCCGACCGCCGTCGGCCTCATCGAGGAGTAAGAAGGTGCAGTGCACCCCAGGTCTGTTTTCCTCGATAGCGCTTGCCAGCGCAGTGAGCACGCTCTGCATCGAGTCGCCACGGCTGATCCGCTCGAGAGCGTCGGTCTGGCGAGCGAGTGCAACGGCATCGCTCGTCCGTCCAGCCAGTGCTTCGCGCGAGCCGCTGGCCTGGTAAGCCGAACTCACGTCGGGTTCCCTCCGCGATACGGACACTAGGCCGGAGCCCAGGATCCGGACACTAAGCCAGATTCCGATCCGGACACTAAGCCAGAGTCCGATCCGGACAAAGCCGTATTCGGTGCTCACCGTACGCGTCATGGCGGCCTGCGCACAGCCCAATCCGGCGCAGTACGATCAAGCGCGACCGCGACACAGCTCGAGCAACGTGAGCGCGAGCTGGCTACCGCCTCGGCCGAGTCCCTCGACGTAGGTGTTCACGATCTTCAGTTCGCGGGAGTGCTCGCGGCGCCGGCCGCCGTGCGCCATCCGGACCGCCTGGATCTGCTTGGACAGCGCGATCCTGCGCTGGACGATGCCCACCAGTTCGGCGTCGACCTCGTCGATCTGCTCGCGGAGCAGGATGATCTCGGCGAGCCCCGGGTCGGCCTCAAGTGCCTCTGCCTCGGTCGCCTCGGGGACGCCCGCATCGCTGATGCTGTTCATGCGCTCTTGCCCTTCTGCAGTTCGATGACTGCGGTGTGCGCACCGGCTTGTGCTGGCAACCCGTAGACGCAAAAACGCCCCGGGCATCAGCCCGGGGCGTCGGTTTGTCTGTCAGATCAGACGGTGGCGACGGCTACCGGACTCCCGGAGCCATAAAAGTAATTCGCCGACCGCGTCATGTCAGTCAGTGTGCGACGACGGGTCGCCCGGCGTCCAGTGCTGTCCGGATAGTGAGACGCTCCGTCCGGAAATGTGCGGACCGGAAGTGTGGAGGCCAGCGCTGCCGGGCCCTTCGCCGTGCCAGGACGCCCACAGATCGGCATAGCTGCCGCCCTTCGCGATCAGCTCATCGTGGCTGCCAAGCTCGACGATGCGGCCACCGACCATGACCGCCACCCGGTCGGCGTCGTGCGCCGTGTGCAATCGGTGCGCTATCGCGATCACCGTGCGGCCCTCGACGACCGCGGCCAGAGATCGCTCGAGACGCCGGGCCGCCCGGGGGTCGAGCAGCGATGTCGCTTCGTCGAGAACAAGGGTGTGCGGATCGGCGAGCACGAGTCGAGCAAGCGCGATCTGCTGTGCCTGCGCGGGCGTCAAAATGAGGCCGCCCGACCCGACCATGGTGTCGAGGCCCTCCGGCAATGCCGTGACCCAGTCGAGTGCATCGATCGAGGAGAGCACAGACCGCAACTGGTCGTCGTCCGCCGAAGGCTTGGCAAGCCGCAGGTTGTCGGCGACCGAGCCGACGAACACGTGGTGTTCCTGCGTCACCAAAGCGACCTCACGACGCAGCTGTTCGATCTCGAGATCGACGAGTGGCACACCGCCGACCGTTACGCTGCCGTCGCCTGGGCCGTGGATGCCCGCGAGCAGTCGACCGAGTGTGCTCTTGCCTGCGCCACTCGGGCCGACCATCGCGATGCGCTCGCCCGGCCGCACGTCGAGGTCGATGCCGTGCAGGACGTCGCGACCCGCACGGTAGGCGAAATGCACGCCATCCGCGCGCAGGTGTTCGCCGTAGGGCTGCGCGCCGGTGGCCACGCGGTCGGCGGGCACTCTCCCGACGCCGACGAGGCGTGCAAGTGACGAGGCGCCGACCTGCAGTTCGTCGAGCCAGCCAAGCAGGCGGTCGACCGGGTCGACGAGTTGCTGGAAGTACAGCGTCACGGCGGTGACCTGTGCGAGGCTCGCGTGGCCGCTGTTAGCGAGCAGCCCACCGACGAGGAGCGCCGCGACGACGGGTATGACGTACGCCGTCTCGGTGAATGGGTACCACAGCGTGCGAAGACGCAGTGTGTAGCGCTCGGCGACGTACGCACGCCGGACGTCGTCGTCGCCGCGCCGGATCCGCTTGTCGCGCAACCCGAGTGCATCGATCGTGCGGCCACCTTCGAGGGTCTCAGTGATGCCGGCGAACATGTGCGAGTAGACGCGGCGCTCGCGCAGGTAACCCTGTGGCGCGCGCTTGAGGTACCAGCGGGTCGCTATAAAGAGCAGCGGGAACACGATCAGGCAAGGCAACGCCACGAGCGGCGCCGTGATGAACGCGGCGATCAAAGTGAGCACCGCGGTCGCGATCGCGATCATCACTTCGGGCACCGCGAACCGCACGCTGCGCGACATCGCATCGATGTCGCTCGTCATGCGCGTCAGCAGGTCGCCAGTCCCTGCGCGCTCGACGGTCGAGAGCGGCAGCGAGATGACCTTCCGCAGGAATTCCTCCCGCAGCTCAGCGAAGATCTTCTCCGCAATGACGGACGACGCGTAGCGGGCGAGTCGAACCAAGATTGCCTGCGCCAGGACGAATCCGGCGAGGATCATCGCGATCCGGTCGACGTGCGCACGCGTCGTGCCCTTCTGCACGGCACCGACGATGTCGCCGAGCAGGCGTGGCCCGGCCAGGCCCGCGACGCCGGCGAGCGCGTACAGGACGAGCACGCCACTCGCCGTGCGGCCCTGCTTGCGAATCAGTGTCGACGCGTACGCCTTGACCTCGGCAATATCGGCGACGGGGAGAAGCGCGGAATTCGGCGTGCTCATGCGGATTCCTCGTCACGGGTGACGACGGACCGATAGCGCGCATCGTCAGAGACCAGCTCGCGGTGCCGGCCATCGGCGACGACTCGGTCGTCGTCGAGTAGCACCGCTCGGTCGGCGCGGTCGAGCATCAACGGGCTCGTCGACATGACGATCGTCGTCTTGCCGGCGCGGTAGGCGCGCAAGGTGTCGGCGATGCGCGCTTCGGTATAGGCGTCGACGGCACTGGTGGGCTCGTCGAGCACGAGCACCGGCGCGTTGGCAAGGAGGGCACGCGCGAGCGCAATTCGTTGCCGCTGCCCGCCTGACAGGCCAAGCGCGCGCTCGTCGAGCACACCCTCAAGCCCGCCCGGTATCGACTCGACGGCGTCATGCGCAACTGCGACGTCGATCGCGTCGTCGACGGCGGCCGTACTTGCACGTCGGTGCGGATCGAGCTGATCACGCAATGAACCCGCGAAGAGACGTGGATCCTTGTCACTGACCAAGATGGTCGCGCGGACATCGTCCAGCGCTATCGCGGTGAGTGGCACGTTGTCGAAAAGCACCTGCTGCTCGCCGTCCGGATCGACGTATCGACCGAGACGGTCGGCAAGCGCGCTCGCCTGTGACGGCTCGGCAGCCGCGACGACGACGAACTCGCCGGATCGAACGGTGAGTCCAGACGTCGTGTCGGTCAGGTCGCCGTCCCGCGGCGCAGCGACCGGATGCAGCGGTTGCGCGAGTGTCGGCTCGAGGGAGAGAACGCGCAGTACCCGCTTTGCCGCCACAAGCCCTCGGGTCCACTTGTCGGCGACCTCGGTCGCGATTCGCATCGGCGCGAGCAGGAACGCTGCGTATCCGTAGAACGACACGAGCTGCCCGACGGTGAGCTTGTGCTGGATCGCCAGTCGTGCACCGAGCCAGGTAACGAGGACGACGAAAACCCCAGGGAGCAGCACTTCAGCAGCGTCGAGTATCGAGCCAACTGCGGCCACGGATACGCCCTTGCGTCTGACGTCTTGCGATCGGGCTTGATAGCGGGTGAAGAACTCGCGCTCGCCTCCGACGCCGCGCAGCACGCGCAGACCGGCGACGGTGTCGGCGCCGAAGTTCGTCAACTGGCCGACCGATGCGCGCAGCTGCGTTTGGCGGTGGTGCAAGGGGCGCAGGATCGGTCCGATGAGGAGCATCAGAACCGGGACACCGATCAGCACCACAAGTCCGAGTTCGACCGAGGTGCTCAGCATGATGACTGCTACAGCGATGAACGACACGATCGAGCCGGCCAGTCGAGCGGTGATGTCGAGGCAGTTGCCGATGTAGCCGGCGTCGGTCGTCGCGCTGCTGACGACGTCGCCGAGTTGTACCCGTTGCGTCAAACTGGCGCCGAGCCGCGCGGCTTGGCGGGTGAGCAGTTGCTCGACCCGAAACGTGCCGGTCAGCCAGTTCGCGACGGCGAATCGGTGCCGGCTGACGCCTGCTGCTGCCTGCACAATGCCGACGCCCAGCAAGATCGCTGACCAGGTCAGCAGCGCGCCCGTGCTGTGGCCGGTGATCCCCTTGTCGATGCCGCGACCGACCACGAAGGGGACGGTGGCCTGCCCGCACATCCAGATGATGCCGAAGACCATCCCACCCGTCAGCGTGGCCCGCTGGCCATTCACAACCCAGATCAGGAAGCGCAAAGGCGAGCGGACATCGGGAACGCCGGGATCAGTCAGCGGGAGGACGCGCACGTGGACTCACGTTAACTGCCCGCGCCCTTTAGGGCACGTCTGTTTCGGAGGTCTAGACCTAAGCGGAGGCGAGGTCGGCGTTGCGGTTGACGGAGTCCTGGACGAGCAACTCGCCGCAGTAGCAGCGCAGGAGGACTTTCACGCCGAAGGGGGTGGACTCGATGCCCTCTACGGATTCATAGCCAAGCAGGACGGTGGACGCGTGGTTGTCGCAGTAAGGGGTGAACATGTATCCATCTTCCCTGACAAAACCGTGCAGGTCCATCTAGTATTCGCACATGACTATGTTCAGCAAAGACTTCACGATCGATCCGCGCCGCCTGCGGGTGCTGCGGGAGGTCGGTCTGCGGGGAACGGTCACTAGCGCTGCGAGTGGCCTGCACCTGACGCCGTCCGCCGTATCCCAGCAGATCGCCGCGCTGTCGCGGGATCTCGGCGTCCCGCTGCTGGAGAAGACCGGTCGAGGGGTCCGGCTGACCGGGCAGGCGCAGGTGATCTTGAGCCACGCCACCGTGGTCCAGGCCCAGTTCGAGCGCGCCAGAGCCGACCTCGCCGCGTTCGCTGATGGCCGCACCGGGCAGGTCTCGGTTGCAGGATTCGCCACCGGCATCGCCGGGTTGATTGCGCCGGCGATGCGACGACTGCGAACCACCAGGCCTGGCATCACCATGACGGTGGTCGAGATGGAACCGCCAGACGTCTTCACCCGGCTTGATCGCGGTGAGCTTGATGTCGTCGTCGCAGTCGACTTCCGCAAGGCGCCGCCTCGCAACGATCCCCGGTACCACCGGGTCGAGTTGATGTCGGATGTGCTCGACGCGATGCTGCCCGCCGACCATCCACTCGCGAACCAGACGTCGATTGATCTCGTCGACCTTGCGAGCGACGTCTTCGTGACGGCGAGCCCTGGCACTTCGTGTTCTGAGGTGACGCTCGCAACTTGCGCGGCGGCCGGCTTCTCGCCCGACGTCCGCAACTACAGCACGGAGTGGGTGGCTGTTGCGGCCCTGATCTCGGTCGGCGCCGGCGTCGGGCTACTGCCCCGGCTGGCACAGCCGCTGCACACCCCTGGTGTCGTCGTGCGCCCGTTGCGCGGACCGAAGGCGGCCCGCAACATCTTCGCCGCTGTGCGCGCCGGCGCTCAAGACGATCCGGTGCTCGCGGCGACGCTCGAGGCGTTGTGCGACGTTGCTGCTTTGGTCAGCAGCTCACCCGCCGCCAACAGCCCGTCGTCCACCGTATGACGGCGGTAGCCACTGGATCAGGCGGCGCGAACTCGCGCACCCTTGCGGCTTTAGGGCTCGGCGGTTTCGTTGTCCTCGGCTTACCCGACGGCATGTGGGGGACCGCGTGGCCGACGATGCGGCACACCTTCCATCAACCGCTCGGCAGCCTCGGCCTGATCCTTGTCTTCGGGACGATCGGCAACCTCGTCACGTCGTTGTCGACGGGCCGTACCCTGCGTCGTTTCGGTGTCGGTCGGTTGCTCGTGGTCGCTGGTCTCATCGCGGCCACCGGAGCCTTCTTGATCGCGATCTCAACGGTGTGGGCGATGGTGCTGATCGGTGCGCTGCTGATCGGCATGGCGGCCGGCCTCCTCGACACCGGACTCAACACGGTCATCGCGCTGTCGGGTCGGCTGCGGTTGCTGAACATGTTGCATGGCGCGTATGGCGTGGGCTCGGCGATCGGCCCACTTGTCGTGACGGCCGCGATCCTCATCACGTCGTGGCGACCCGCGTACTTCTTGTTGATCGCGTTGGAGTTGCTGCTCGCGTACGGCTGGTGGAGAACGAGTTCACATTGGACGCCGGAGGTGGCCGACGGTGAGGTCGTTGCCGTTGTGGCGGCGCCTGACGACGCGCCGGCGAAGCACATCGGCCTGCTCGTTGGTCTTGGTGTCGGAGCCTTCTTCTTCTACACCGGCCTCGAAGTCACCGCAGGGCAGTGGGCAGCGAGTTTCTTTCGCGGCCCACTGGGTTTGTCCGCAGGCTCGGCAGGACCTGCAGTATTCGCCTACTGGGGCTCGCTTACGGCCGCCCGGTTCGGCATCGCGATTCCACGCCGGACACCGAACCCGGTGCTGCTCGTTCGGGTCGGATGCGTCGGCGGCCTCGTCGCTTCGGCGCTGATCTGGTGGGCACCTTCGACGGCGGCCGTCATTGTTGGATTCGCTTTGCTCGGTGCGGTACTTGCGCCCGTCTTTCCTGCGCTTGTGACGTTGACGCCTGTTCGAATCGGCCCTGCTCGCGCGCAGCACGCGATTGGCTGGCAGATCGCCGGCGCGAACGTCGGCGCCGCAGGGATCTCGGCGTTAACCGGCATCATCTTGCAACACGAAGGCCTGCGCACGCTCGGGCCGTGTCTCGTCGTCATTGCTGTCGTACTGATTGGCTGTAACGCGGCGCTGGAATTGTTCAGCCGGCGTTGATCCAGACTGCTACGTGAGTGGGTTGCACACTGCGGTTGACGACGTCGACGAGATCGCGCTGAACCTGGTCGAGATCGACCTCGTCCCGCAATCCTGCCGTGAACGCCGCGATCGTGGCGTCGGCGTCGTAGTGCGCGCGGTTGAAGCGGTGGTTGATCACCCGTTGCGCGCGTCTTCTCACTGGGTTGAAGAGTGCAGCCACAGTAAGAGTTGAGGCGGCGACGCCAATCGGCGACGAGAGCGGCAGCGCCCTCGTCGCCAGTGTGACAAGGCCGATGTAGACGCCGACGAGCACACCGGTGACGACGGCGTACGACAAGGTGCGACTGATCAACCGGTCGATGTCGTAGAGCCGGTATTTCAAGATGCCCACACCCATGGTCAGCGGCACGGCGAGAATGCCGAAGGACACGGCATTGCCGACAGTCTTGTTGATCGGGGACAGCGCGATCGCGAGGCCGATGATGCCGATCGCGCTGCCGCCCATCAGCCACTTCAGTTGTTCACGCCGATCACCCGACGACCTTCGAAAGGCCAGCAACTGTGCGAAGACGAACGACAACGCGAGCCCGGCGTAAAGGAGAAACAGCAGTCCTTGAATAGCCGCCGCGGCGCCCGTCGGCTTTGCGTTGAGACTCACGAGCTCGCCCGAGGAGTCGACCTGGATGTTCTTGTCGGTGAACGCGGCAACATCTTTGGTTCCGATTCCGATCACCAGCACGAGGCACGAGGCGACGTACACGAAGAACGGCCAGCGCCAGCGTCTCGACGGCAACCCCCCATCGGGGTAGAGCAGGATGGGCAGCGGTAAGAGCACGAGCAGTCCGACCCACAGCTGGGTGCAAGCGACGGCAAGCCGTGCAAGTGGCAACTCCCGGTGGTCGACGCTGAAGGCAAGTACGGCATACGTGCCGGAGTCGGCGGCAATGAGGAACAGCATCGCGAGAGCGAGCATGATCCAGCCGATCGGATTGTGCGGTTGGCGGATCGCTACGACAGCGCCCACGAGCGCGAACGGGAGCATCAGCAGGTTGCCGGGGCTGACAGCCTGATGGGCCAGCTTCTCCAGCGGCACGGCGCCGATGAGCAGCGCGAACGTGACGGCGGTCATTGCCAGCGCCACCGTCTTCGTGGCCAGCGGATGCCCGCTGCCGACGTCCGCCCTCACGGGGGTGCCTCCCTGCCGGAACCGCTGTCGTCCTCAGCCGCTGTGGTCGAGGACGACGGTAAGCGGCGATCGTTCCGAGAACGCTACGAAATCGCACCCTCTAGAATCAACGGACGATCCCCGAGGCCAGAGGTGGTTTGCCGTGAGCGAGGCCACAGGCCCCACGGTGCTGGTTGTCGACTTCGGGGCCCAGTACGCGCAGCTCATCGCGCGCCGGGTGCGCGAGGCCGATGTCTACAGCGAGATCGTCCCGCACACGATGCCCGTCTCCGAGATCGTCGCCCGCAATCCCGCGGCCGTGATCCTGTCGGGCGGACCGTCGTCCGTTTACGCCGAAGGCGCGCCGTCGATCGACGCGTCGCTATTCGACACCGGCATCCCGGTGTTCGGCATCTGCTACGGCTTTCAGGCGATGGCCCAGGCGCTGGGCGGTGTCGTCGAGCGCACCGGGCTGGCCGAGTTCGGCGGCACGAAGGTCACCGTCCTCCCGGCTTCTGAAGGGCTGCTTTTGCGCGACCTTCCCACCCAGCAGTCAGTGTGGATGTCGCACGGCGACTCGGTCACGTCGGCTCCTTCCGGCTTCACGGTGACGGCCGCGTCTGACGGCGCGCCGGTCGCGGCCTTCGAGGACCTGTCACGGCGGCTGGCCGGCGTCCAGTTTCACCCGGAGGTCCGCCACACCGAGCACGGGCAAACGGTGCTGCGCCGTTTCCTGCGAGAGGTCGCAGGCATCGAACCAAGTTGGACGACGGCGGGCATCGTCGCGGATCAGGTTGCGGGCATCCGTTCGCAGGTCGGTTCTGGCCGCGTGATTTGTGGGCTGTCTGGTGGGGTTGACTCGGCCGTTGCGGCAGCGTTGGTGCAACGTGCGGTGGGGGATCAGCTCACGTGCGTCTTCGTAGACCATGGCCTGTTGCGCAAGGGCGAAGCTGAGCAGGTTGAACGCGATTTCGTCGCGTCGACGGGTGTTCGTCTGCACGTCGTCGAGGCGTCTTCGGTGTTTCTCAGCGCACTTGCTGGGATCAGTGATCCCGAAACGAAACGCAAGATTATTGGTCGCGAGTTCATTCGCGCGTTCGAGGCTGCGGCCCGCGAGATCAGTGCATCGGCGCCCGTCGACTTTCTGGTGCAGGGCACGCTCTATCCAGACGTCGTGGAGTCGGGCGGCGGGAGCGGCACCGCGAACATCAAGTCGCATCACAACGTCGGTGGCCTGCCCGACGATCTGCAATTTGCTCTCGTCGAGCCGTTGCGGACGTTGTTCAAGGACGAGGTGCGTGCGGTCGGCGCCGAACTCGGGTTGCCGGAATCACTTGTGTGGCGGCAGCCTTTTCCAGGCCCTGGTCTTGCGGTGCGCATCATCGGCGAGGTCACTGCGGAGCGACTGGCGGTGTTGCGCGAAGCCGACGCGATCGCGCGTGAGGAACTCACGGCGGCAGGGCTAGATCGCGACATCTGGCAGTGCCCGGTCGTGCTGCTGGCCGACGTCCGATCCGTTGGCGTGCAGGGTGACGGACGTACGTATGGTCACCCGATCGTGTTGCGGCCCGTGTCGTCGGAGGATGCAATGACAGCCGATTGGTCGCGCGTTCCATTCGATGTACTAGCGCGGATCTCGACGCGCATCACCAACGAAGTGCGCGAAGTGAACAGGGTCGTGCTCGACATCACCAGCAAGCCCCCTGGCACCATCGAGTGGGAGTAGCCACCCCGTTAGCGGTATGGCGGCCGATTCACGTATGCAATCTCAAGTGCCAGAAGCGCTAGACCAATTACGAGCATTCCGATGCCTAGCCACACGCCACCTTTGTCATCTCCGATCATGGCGTTGAAGCCTTCGCCCACGAGCCCGCCGGTGATGACGACGACGAATAGAGCGACACGTGCTGTACCGCCGTCGCGCAGGTTCAAAGGCGGTCGTGGTCGGCGCCGCCACGGGAGATCCGGCCGCGGTTGCCGAGCGTGTCTTCCTGGCGCCGTCACGAGTGCCGCCTTCAGAGGTCGAGGATGCGACGCAGGATTAGCTCGATCAACGCCAGATGCGCGGCATCCAGGGATGCGACCGGTCGAAGCAGGCGATCGACCGACACGGCTCTTATCAACTCGCATTGCGCGTAACTGACGACCGGCAGCACATCGTCTAGTTCCACGTGGGTGGCGTAGCCCCTCCGGGTCCGCGTGATCGGGAGCACGATAGGAACACCGTGTCGACTGAGCTCGCTGCGCGAGACCACGACGGCTGGCCTGCGAAATCCTGGCTCGTGGCCGATCGGCGTTCCGAAATCGCAGAGATAGATGTCCCCGCGATTCACCACACGTCGTCCCAAGTCTCTTCCGGATCGAGCCCGTCGGTGAGGCTGCCGCTCAGTTGCTCGACATCCGATGAGGCGGCTGATCCGCCAGGTGCATCCATCGTTCGCGCAACATCCGCCCAGAAAGCCGCGGTCTCCGCAGCGTCCAAGGACCTGGCGATGGCGCCGGCCAAGGTTGTGTTGTCCCGGCTAGCGAGCGAGGCAAGACGATCTCTCAGCTCGACCGGAACCTTGATAGTCGTGGTAGCCATACCCGCTAGTATACCGCTCATGCTACCGCCGCGTATACCGCCTGTCGCCGTGCCTGGATCGAGCCGGATCACGTGTCTGAGTTCCAGTAGGAGGGCGGACTCGCAGGCTGGTGTAGCCCGACCTCCTTGAGCAACCGCCAGCGCTGTTCGGCGGTCTCCCGGCTCACGCCAGTCATCTCGGTGATGTCGCCGAGGATGTGGTCCCACAGTTCGTCGGTGCCCTGCATCCCGCCTTCCACCGCTGCCGCCCAGAGCACCCCGGCCACCCAACCTGGACTCTGATCCTGCTCGGTTGCCTCCGGAAACCTCGCTGCTACTTCCTTCGCAAGACACCACGTCCAGTCCGCGTAGGCATGGCCCCACAACGCCTTCGCGAGACTGCACGCACTTTGTCAACGGAGAGTCTTGGAGCGTACGTCGGAAGCCAGTGATCGAAGAGTTCCTCGGCGTTAATCGGCTCACCCGTGCTCGCTTCATCGAGATCGGAAACTTTCGACTCGCTTGCCGCGCCGGTTCGTCATACCTGCGACGCTCACACATCACGGGACGCGATTGGACTGCGACCGAGAATGTGTGGACATCGACCAACGTGTGCATAGCCCAAACGCCTACGGCTGACGTTGCCGCTCGGTGCATCTACATTTCCGCAGCTCTCGACGGTGGGAGATGCGCCCGCGGGAGCGCGACCAACCGACACGGCGAGAGGGAATGGGAACCATGCCAAGTCCTGACATCTTCGGCACGGTCAACCGCAACCACCTGCTTCTGATTGGCGCCGGGCCGAATTCTGCCGCGTTCAGCTGAACGTGGCAGTGCGCAGTCGACCCGCCGAAAGTGTCGGTGGGGGTGGGTAGCGTGCGGGCATGGAACTCGTTGACTCTGGTTCGGTCGGTCGTTCGCTACGTGTGTTGTCGGTTGGTGAGCTCGGTGCGCGCATCGTCGATGGATCGGGGCGGCTGACGGCGGCGA
>DATCFU010000183.1:0-14025 GCA_036509315.1 Acidothermaceae bacterium | reverse complement strand
TCGATCGTGCTCGATAGCCAGCTCCCGCATCGGTTCCGCGCGATCGGCAAAACCGCTGCTCGCGCGGTGTGGTGGAACCTCGAGTCGCCGCGGTAGCGTGTGCCGCGTGTTTAGTGAAATTGAACGCATCGGAGTCGCCGGCCTCGGCCAGATGGGTGCCGGCATCGCTACCCGGCTGCTCGACGCGGGCTATTCCGTGTCCGGATGGAACCGCACCCGGTCGAAAGCCGAGCCTTTGCTCGAGGCTGGAATGACCTGGGCAGACTCGCCTCGCGAGTTGGCAGCGAGCGCTGACGCTGTCATCACGATGATGACGAGCACGGACGCCATCCAGGCGGCTGCCGACGGACCTGATGGCATCCTCGCTGGGCTGCGGCCGGGAGCCATCTGGGCCGACGCGAGCACGATCGCGCCTTACACGAGCATGGCGATCGCCAGCACCGTTGCCGCTGCTGGCGCGCGGTTCCTCGACTGCCCGGTGTCTGGTAGCCCCGCGACGCTGGCCGCTGGCGCGCTATCGATCATGGTCGGTGGTGACCGTGAAGCGTTCGACCGGATCGAGCCGATTCTGCGTGCTATCGGCCCGAAGGTGACATACATCGGCCCCAACGGGCACGCGATCCTAACCAAGGTGGCCATCAATCTGGCGCTCGTTGCGTCGGTGACTGCGTTCGCCGAGGGAATCGCCCTGATCGAGAAGGCAGGCGTCGACCGCGTGGCCGCTGTCGACGCGGCTCTGAAGAGCGTCATCGCCTCGCCGGTGATTGGCTATCGCGCGCCCCTCCTCGTCGACGACACGGCGGTCTTTGCCGATGTCGTGTTGCAGCAAAAGGATCTGGTGCTCGCGCAGGATCTCGCCAGACGGCTCGGCATGGCCGTCCCCGTCTGCGCCGCAACCAGCGAGATGCTCAGTGCGGCCCGCAGCTCGCCGAGCGCAAACCGTGACTTCATCATCAGCGTCCATGAGGCTTATCGCAGACTCGGAGGCATGACGTGACCCAGCCCGCCTTCCGCACCACGATCGAGCAGGTACCGCTCGAGCCTGGCCTTCGCGCCGACGAAGGCTGGATCGACATGCAGGTGCAGTTCCTGATCGACAAGCGAGCGGCTGGCACTCATGACCTTGTCGTCGGCAGGACCGTGCTGCCCCCGGGAGCACGCCACGACCGGCACCTGCATCCCAACTGCGACGAGTTTCTGGTGGTCCTCGCCGGCCAAGGCGAGATCTATACGAACACGGGGCGCGAGTCGTCCAAGGCGGGTGATGTGATCTACACGCCGCGCGGCAACTGGCATGGCTTCGGCAACACCGGGGATACCGACGTCCTGCTGATCTGGGGCTGGAGTGGGGCGGGCTCCCTCGAGGACGCTGGCTATGCGACACCGAGCCACGACGCCGTCTTTGACGGGTGAGCGCTGACGCTGCACGCCTGCTCTCGGGGATGCGGGCACAGCTCGCTCGACGTGACGACGCGGCCCGGGATGGAGTACGGCAGGTCGGTTGGAAGTTGGGCTTTGGATCGCCGTCTGGTTTGGAATTGCTCGGTCTCGACCGGCCGCTGGTGGGATTCCTCCTCGAGAAGGGCCTATTGCCCGACGCCGCTGTCGTGGACGTCGCCAGCTGGACCCACCCCGTGCTCGAGCCGGAGATTGCCCTGCACCTCGGGCAACGGGTCGAACCGGATGCGTCATGGGACGAAGTGCACGCGGCGATTCGCGGCTACTCGGCGGCGATCGAGTTGGCCGACGTCGACCGGCCTCCCCGGGACGTGCACGAGATCCTGGCAGGCAACATTTTCCATCGACATTTCATCGTCGGAACGGTTGACACAGAGCTGTCGACGACCCGCGACCTCGCGGTCTCGGCATCGATCGACGGCCGTGAGGTGGCCTCAACTCACGCACCGCAGGAGCTCACCGGTGAAGTGATCGAGATGCTTCGGCTGACAGCCGAAGGATTGGCGACCTACGGCGAGAGTCTCGGAGCTGGCGACGTTGTCCTGACAGGGTCGATGGTGCCCCCGTTGCAGGTCAGTGCTGGGATGCACGTGGTGACCCGGATCGACCGCCTAGGCCCACTCACGGTCACGCTGATCTAGCGTGGCTCCCGTTAGTCCTTCTGGCGTGGCATGCTGCTGCCAATCGATTGCAGGCTAAGGGAGATCAGGTGCCACGGATCCCGTACCCGGACCTCGAGACCATTACCGACTCAACGCTCGTACGCCACCTCGACGACTCGCGGCGGTTCGGCACGCCGCGGCTGGAGAGCCAAGCGTTGCGGGCCAGAGTTCCGGCCGTGCTGGAGACCTTCAGCGAGTCGTGGCAGCGGGTGTTTCGCGAGGGCGTTGTCGACCATCGGATCAAAGAGCTGGCGCGCGTGTTTATCGCGCGCAGCCTCGACTGCGGCTACTGCGCTGGTCAGCGGTCGCACCTCGGTGCGGAGCAGGGACTGACAGAACGGCAGTTCGACGAGGTCCTTGAGTTCCGGCGGTCGACGCTACTCACCGAGCGCGAGAAGGCGGCACTTTTGTGGGCTGAGGCCATCGCGTGGGACCCGGGCCTAGCAGACGACTCCGTCTGGGCCGCATTGCATGAGCACTTCAATGACGACCAGCTGGTCGAGCTGGGCTACTTCATCGGCCTGACAATGGGGCAACAGCGCTTTCTGAAGACCGTCGGCGTCCAGCACGGTGACCTGGCGTACGCAGGCACGGCCGGTCTTGCTCCCGATGTCGCCGAACGGCTTGAACAGCAGGCCAACAAGCAGCTGGCAACCTAGGCTTTACGGCCGCCGCGTAGGGCGTCGCCAGAATCGACCGGCAGGCGTATCGCTGCGACCAGCGCGCAAAATACAGCGACGCCGAGCACGCAGAACGCGAACCGGAAGCTGTTTCCGTGACCGACGATGCCGGTGCCGACCTTGAGGGAGATAACAGCGAGCGCGACGCCGAATGCTTGCGTCAGCTGTTGAATCGTTGAAGCAAGAGTATTCGCCTGGCTCATCGACGCCTGATCGATGTCAGCGAAGGCGATCGTGTTGTACCCGGTATACCCGATCGAACGGAAGACACCGCTCAGGGCGAGGACGCCGATTAGCAGCACGACGTTCGTCGATGGCCGCAGGAGTGCGCAGCCGATCAGTGTGAGCGTGGCGCCGGCAGTCGTCGCGACGAGCACAGTTCGAAACTTTGCAACTCGCAGCATCGGAGTTGTTGCCGGCTTGATGAGCAGGTTACCTAAGAAGAGGAACAAAAGCGTTGATCCGGCCCGGGCCGGGGACCACCCGAAACCGTCCTGGAACAGCAAGGGGAGCAGAAAAGCGGCGCCGTTGATGCCCACCCGAAAAGCAGTTCCACCCACCGCGGCGGCGCGAAATGTTTTCACCCGCAACGCGTCGAGTGCAACGAGCGGCGATCGAGCCCGCTGGAGATGGACGATTGCGAACGTGCCAACTCCCACGGTTACCCCCGCGAGGACGGCCACAGCTAGCCAGGACACCGTCGGCGAGCCTAGGTCAGCGGCAAGCACGACAAGGCAGCCGAGTGAAATCGCGGTGCTGACAAAGCCGATCCAGTCAAGCGGGCCGGGGTCGCCACGCGCCTGCCGAGGCATGATCCGCAAAGCGACACCAAGCGCGACGATTCCCAGTGGCAGGTTGATCAGAAAGATCCACGGCCACGTTGCGTACGACGTGATGAGCCCACCTACCGCGGGCGCCAGTACCGGAGCCACAAGTGCGGGCCAGGTGAGGTAGGCGACGGCCTTGATGATGTTGGATTTCCCGGTGGCACGCAGGACCACGAATCGTCCGACCGGCACCATCATCGCTCCGCCCGCGCCCTGCGCCACCCGCATGATGCTCAACTCGGTGAGGTTGGTACTAAAGGAGCAGAGCACCGAGGCCAGCGTGAAAAGAGCAATGGCGAAGAGAAACGTTTGCCGTGCACCGCGTCGCGCAGCCAACCAGCCACTCACCGGGATGAGCGCGGCGACGGTCGCAAGGTATGCGGTGGCCGTGATGCCGATTTGCGATGACGTCACGCCGAAGGATCGGGCGATGCTCGGTGCGGCCGTAGCGACGATGGTGGCGTCGAGGTTCTCCATGAAGAGCGTGCCGGCTACAAGGAATGCGAGAGGACGCATGGGCCAGTCGTCGGCATCGGCGGTCGTGCGGCGAGCCACCTGATGGGCCTCCGTCATCGCGCCGAGAGGCGGGCCGGTTGAGCTCGAAAGTTGAGTCTCACGCAGGACTAGTTGACGAGCCGCGAGCGGCCGATGCTATTCTAACAGCAATCGTTTGCATGCTGCAGCGGCCCGAGGTCGACACGGGCCTTCGCGAGGAGAAGGGGGAAGCTACATGTCGGATTCCTCCCTCTCGGCAATAGACGCGGCGATCTTTCGCACCCCGCAGATCCCAGCCCCCGGACACGGCTTGGTCGACTACGAGATGCGCGTCGATATGGACCGACTGCGTTCGTACCGGCTCGGGCGTGCACGTGCCGCGCTTGAGGCGAGCGACTGTGGCTCGTTTCTGCTCTTCGACTTCTACAACATTCGGTATGTCACGCAGACCTGGATCGGCGGGGCGCTCGGCGACAAGATGACCCGGTACGCGCTGCTCGCCCGTGGTGCCGAGCCGGTGCTGTGGGACTTCGGATCCGCCGCAGCCCACCATCGCTTATACGCGCCATGGTTGAAGCCAGAGAACTGCCGGGCCGGCATGCTTGGGATGCGCGGAGCGATCGCGCCGGACGCCGGCCTGATGCGGTCCGCGATCACTGAGATCGTCAGCATGCTGACCGCTCAGGGCTTGCACCGTGAACCAGTCGGAGTCGACATCGTAGAGCCGGCCTTCCTGTTCGAGATGCAGCGACAGGGTCTCACCGTTGTCGATGTCCAGCAGAGCCTGCTCGACGCGCGTGTCATCAAGTCGGCAGACGAGATCATGCTGCTGGCGCAGGCGGCGGCCATGGTCGACGGCGTCTACCAGGACATCGCGGACGTGTTGAAGCCCGGTATCCGCGAGAACGAGATCGTTGCTCTCGCCAACAAGCGGTTGTACGACATGGGGTCTGATCAGGTCGAGGCCATCAACGCGGTATCCGGCGAGCGGTGCAATCCCCACCCGCACAACTTTTCTGACCGGATCATCCGACCCGGAGACACTTGTTTTTTCGACATCATCCACTCCTACAACGGATACCGGACCTGCTACTACCGGACGCTCAATGTCGGGTCGGCCACCGCTTCGCAGCGCGATGCCTACACCAAGGCCCGGGAGTGGATGGACGCATCCATCGCGATGGTCAAGCCGGGCGTGGGTACCGACGCGGTCGCAGGTGTCTGGCCCGCCGCTGAAGAGTTCGGGTTCGAGAACGAGATGGCGTCCTTCGGTCTGCAGTTTGGTCACGGACTTGGTCTCGGGCTGCACGAGCGACCGATCATCAGCCGGCTGAACTCCTTCGACAATCCGGTAGAGCTCGAGGTCGGCATGGTGTTCGCCCTCGAGACGTACTGCCCCGCGACCGACGGATTTTCGGCGGCCCGTATCGAGGAGGAGATAGTCGTCGCACCGGACGGCCCTCGAGTCCTGACCCTTTTCCCAGCTCAGGAGCTGTTCGTCGCCAATGCCTATTAACCTCGCCGCGCAGGCGGTTGTCGACGTCCCGACCATGCTCCTTATCGGCGGCAAGTGGCGTCCTGCATCGGACGGAGCGACCTTCCCGGTGGTCGACCCTGCGACCGGTGACGTGCTGGCCGATGTGAGTTCGGCGTCTGAGGCTGACGCACTGGATGCACTAGCCGCGGCTCACGAGGCCTTCCCGGTCTGGCGTGCCACCCCGCCGCGGGTGCGCGGTGAAGTGCTTCGCAACGCATGGCGGTTGATGACTGAAAGGGCCGAGGAGTTAGCCCGGCTCGTGGTTGCGGAGAACGGGAAGGCGCTCGTCGACGCGAGGTCGGAGATCGCCTACGCGGCTGAATTCTTCCGTTGGTACGCCGAGGAAGCGGTCCGTGCCGAAGGCAGCGTGCAGACCGCACCGAGCGGCACCAATCGGATCTTGGTGCTCCGCGAGCCGATCGGCGTGTCGCTGCTCATCACACCGTGGAACTTCCCGGCTGCCATGGCAACCCGCAAGATCGGTCCGGCCCTGGCTGCTGGCTGCACGACGATCCTGAAGCCTGCATCGGACACCCCGTTGACCGCCCTAGCTCTGTGCGACCTCCTCCTAGAGGCCGGTGTGCCGGACGGCGTTGTCAACGTGCTGCCCTCGCGCCGCTCGTCCGCTGTCGCGAACACCCTGCTAGCCGACGACCGGCTGCGCAAACTGTCCTTCACCGGATCCACCGAGGTTGGCCGCACGTTGCTCGCGGCCGCTGCGCACACCGTTGTCAGCTGCTCAATGGAGCTCGGCGGCAACGCCCCGTTCCTCGTGCTGGCAGATGCCGACCTCGACCAGGCGGTCGACGGTGCAATGATCGCCAAGATGCGCAATGGCGGCGAGGCATGCACTGCTGCGAATCGCTTTTATGTGGCCTCCAGCATCGCCGAGGAATTCTCCCGCCGTCTCGGTGGGCGAATGGCCGCTCTACAGATGGGGCCCGGTCTCGAGCAGGGCTGCGGCCTGGGACCACTGATCAATGCCGAGGCGCGCGACAAGGTCGACGAACTCGTCCGCGGAGCCGTCGCCGATGGAGCACGAGCCCTCACCGGGGGAGCGAGCGCCGACGGCGCAGGATACTTCTACCCGCCGACCGTCCTCGTAGACGTGCCACCGACGTCCAGCATCCTCGGCCAGGAGATCTTCGGCCCAGTGGCGCCCGTCGTCGCGTGCGATTCCGTCGAGGAGATGATCGAGCTCGCGAATGCGACCGAGTACGGGCTGGTGTCGTACGTCTACACGAAAGACTTGGCGCTCGGGCTGCGCGTATCCGAGGCTCTGGAAACCGGCATGGTCGGGCTGAATCGGCCTGTGGTCTCCGACCCGGCGGCGCCCTTCGGCGGAGTGAAGCAGTCAGGCCTCGGCCGCGAGGGTGGTCATGACGGCCTGCTCGAGTTCACGGAGAGCAAGTACATCGCTGTTCAGTGGTAGCGCTCTTGGGGCTGGCACCTCAGCTTGCTCCGTGCAGTCCGTCGTCCACCGCGACATCTTCTGAGACGAGTTCGATCCCCGACAGCAGTGCCTGCAACACAAGCAGCACCCCGAAGTCGTCAGCTGCATGCCCCCGCGCGATTGTCGCCTGAACCGGCTCGCGCGCAGCAGCCACAACTGGCATCGGCACACCGAGCTTGTTTCCCAGGGCGAGCCCGAGATCGAGGTCCTTGCGCAGCAGCACCGGCGTGAACGTCGGCGTGAAGTCCAAGTTCACGAAGGCAGGCGTCTTGTATCGGGTGAACATCGAACCCATGACGCTGTTGTTCATGAACTCAAGGAAGGCAGCACGCGACACGCCGCCCTTCTCGGCGAGCACCGTGATCTCCGCTAGATTCTGCGCGACTACACCGAGCATCAGGTTGTGGCAGATTTTGACCAGTCGAGCTTTCTCGCCCTCGCCGACGTAGGTCACATGGCGACCGAGCCGATCGAGCAGAGGGAACAGCTCGTCGTACGCGACGCGAGGGCCTGAGCAGACAAGGCTGAGCAGTCCCGCCTTCACCACCTTGCCGTTGCCGCTCACGGGTGCCGCGAGGAAAGTGACGCCGCCGGCAGACGTCATTTCCCGGACCCGCGCGGACGCCTCGATCGAGATGGTCGAGCAATCCACCAGAAAACGGGGACCCTGCTTGCCAGACAACAGTTGCCGTACGACCTCTTCGAGGTCGGAGGAACTCGACACCATGGTGAACACCACGTCGCGGTCGGCCAGGTCGGCGATTTCGCCTACCACCTTCGTGCCGTGGCCCAGCGCTTCGGCCTTTGCGCGGGTTCGGTTCCATACTGTGACGTCGACCTGCGCATCAGCCAGTCTTGATGCGAGCGGTCCTCCCATTCGGCCGACCCCGATCCAGCCGACCGTCAACCCCGGCGCAGGTGAGCTCATGTGATTGGTCCCTCGTTCGTCGGGGGTAAGGCAGGCTCGGGCAGCAACACCAGGGCTACTTCTGCAATCGTTTGTAGCGTATCCTCATCGCCAGGTCACGGGCTGTCAACTCCCGGGGAAGACGCCAAGGAGCGTTTATGGTCGACGTCGTTCGTCTGGGGGTCTTCAGCCCGTCTGCAGTCGGCGCGGTTGGCGCAGACGCAGGCCTTTTTGAATCTGCGGGAATCAAGCTGGAGATCAGCGCTGTACGCAGCTCGGTTTCGGCGTTCAGCGACCTCGCAAGCGGAGCGCTCGACCTGCTCGTCACCAGTCCGGACAACGTCCTCGCCTACAGGCTAAACGGGTCGAATGCGCTCGGTAGCTGCATCGACGCACAGATTCTGCTTGGGATCGACAGGGGACTTGGTCTCTCCTTGATGGCCGCACAAGTCGGCAGCGACGGATCTTGGGGTGCGGATGGTCGCGAACTACTCGGCGTTGATGCGCCGGCCACCGGCTTCGCTTACGCCGCTTATGCCGTGGTGGACCGTCTCGGGTTGGACAAGCAGGGGCTCGACATCGTTGAGCTCGGAGCCACCCCAGCGCGCCGTGACGCTCTGATGGCAGGCGTGTGTTCGTTGACGATGCTCAACGCAGGACACGATCTGGTTGCCGAAAATGCGGGGTGCGGACGCGTCGCCCGAGCGGTCGCGACCGTCGGTCCGTACCTGGGCAGTGCCCTGGTGGGAATTGAGTCGTGGGTATCCCGATACAGCACGCTCATGGAGCGCTTTACCGAGGCGTGGCTGGCGTCTACGCGGATGGTGGTTGATCCGGCGTCGGTGGGTTCGGTCACGGCGCGAATTGAACGCTTGCTGGCTTGCGACGAGGCGACCGCAAGTCGCGCGGTGGCGACGCTGGTGAGCCCCACCGAAGGTCTCGTGGTTGACGGTCGGATCGACGACGCCGAGCTGCAGACAGTGATCGAGCTTCGAGCGGCTTACGGCGGGTTTGACGGCGGAGCTATACCCAGGGCGGCAGCGGCCATTGAGACCGGACTGGTCCGCGAGCGTCGCGGCTGATCCGAGAGCGCGCTCTTCTAGTGCGCGCAACGCAAATCACTTTCGCAGCTGCTCGCTCATCCAATCGCCGGCCATCGGCTGGTAGAGGTACGGGTAGTTGTTGCAGACGTGGTTGCCGTCCTCGATCATCACCAGCGTCGCATTGGGCGCCTCACGTGCGACGCGCTCGGCCTGCTCGTAAGGGACCAGCCTGTCCTTGCGACCGAAAATCACCAACATCGGTTGGGTCAGCTGAGGCAACGCACCCTCGAGGGTCATCTTCAATGCGACTTCGCGGGCTTCCTCTGGGCTTTTCGCGTGCGAGTACTGCATAAAGGCGTCGCGGCTGATCGCTGGTCGCGTGTCGAAGCGGCTCCCGGACTCGTAGGGACCGCCAACGGTCACCGCGGCCTTGATCCGGTGGTCGAAGGCTGCAGAGCGAGCTGCGTAGTACCCACCCATGCTGACTCCAGCGACCCCTAGACGCGACATGTCGATGTCGTCACGACCCGAGAGCATGTCGATCGCCGCAGAGGTCGCGACCTCGTAGTCGGGTCGAAGTGGCAGCCGGTATCCGGACTCTCCCTGGCCAGGACCGTCAAGTGAGAAGGTCGCCATGCCTCGGCGCAGGAACACATCTTCCCATCGGTGGAACTCCTCTTTGGCCGAATCGAGACCCGGCAATACGAGGACAAGACCAGGCCGGGCGGTCGAGCCTGCACCGCCGCTGTTCGCGAGGCTCGTCGGGCGGCGCAGATTGCCCACCAGAGTTTCGCCGTCGAGCTGGCACTCGAGCCGTTCAGCCGTGGGATCGAGGAATTGAAGGGCTCGCCGTCGCGCGGCAACCGCCTGCATAGTCGCACGGTGGTGCCGTTCCATGTCGAGGACCCAGACGAATTTTGAGAAGTGGTAGCTGAGCGTTGCTCGCTGCCATGCCTCACCGGCGGTGAGCCAATGCCCTGCCGCCTCTGCCTCGTTTGCCAGCGCCGCGTGCTCGTCCCCGTTGGCGCACCATCCATCGAGCCAGTCGGCCCAGGTGTCCAAGCCAGCTGTGACGCGCCGGAAGTCGTTCGGGTCTACCCCTTGCGTAGTGAAGCGTGGTGCCCAGTGGCTGATGGCGCTCTCGATCGCCTCGTCCGACATCGGCGTCCTTCGCTCTAGAGGTGGTCGGCGAGCCAGTCCGCCATCATCGAGCGAGATTCGTAGGGGCGGTTGGTGATGCCGTGGTTCCCATCGTCGTAAATGACGAGCTCTGCCCCCGGTGCCTCGCGGGCGAGGCGCTCGGCGTGGTGCGGTGGCAGGAGCCGGTCACGTCCTCCGCTCACAACGAGGAACGGCTTGACGATCTGGTTGGCCAGCCCGTCCATGGTGAGGGTCCCTGCTGCCCGGCGGGCATCCTCCGGTGACGAGGCGCCGACGCGGTGCTGGAAAGTGTCGCGAGTGAGCTGCGGCAAGGTGTCCCAGTCAAGGTCGAACTGATACGCGCCACACAACGAGACGCACGCCTTAAGCCGTTGTTCGGAGGCCGCCGCCCGGGCGGCGTAGTAGCCGCCAAGGCTCACACCGAAGAAGCCGATGCGGTCGATGTCGATGTCACTACGCGCGGCCAGCCAGTCGAATGCGGCGGTAGCGACCTTCTCGTACGCCGGTTCGATGGGCAGGTCGTACTCGGCCTCGCCCTGCCCCGGACCGTCGATTGCCAATGTGGCCATGCCTCGATCAAGGAGCAGCTCTGCGGTCGGTTGGAGCTCCTCCTTCACGGAGTCGAGCCCTGGCGCCATGATGACCGCCGGAAAGGGTGCAGGGCCGGCAGGCAACCGCAAATAGCCAGCTAACAGTTGCCCGTCGTAAGGAATCTCGACGCGCTCAGCTGGTGGCGACAACGAGGCGGCCGCCTTGGCGAAGCACGCGACGGTACGTTCGTGGGCGGCCCGCTGCTGGACGAGATCGTCGGTAAAGACGAACTTTCCCCAGTGGAAAGCGAGCCCCGCGCGTCGCCACGCACCGGTGGCCGTGAGCAACTGACCCCGGCTCTCCGCCTCGCTGGCTAGCTCTGCGTGACGCTCACCAGTTCGGCTCCACTCCGCGCACCACTGATCCCACCGCTGGATGCGCGCTAACGTCGAGACGAAGTCGGCGTAGTCGGTTCCGTTGGCAATGAAACGCGGCGCCCAGTGATCGGTGGCGCTCGCCACTCGCTCGTCCGGAACCATGCTGGGCTGGATGGCTGTGGCAGACATGGCGCCTCACTGCAATCGGTTGTATTTCAGGTGGGTCTCAGGATGCGGCTGGGGACTTGCGGTGTCAACGGTCCTGACGGTGAGCCTCGCCACATCTGCGCTAACCTTTGGGCACTTCACAGCTACGGATGCGGGTGCAGAGTGGCAACGCGGAAGAAGTCGACGGGCACCGCACCGGTTGTTGCCGTCGCGGCGTCGACCCGCACGGCCAGCAAGTCGACCCGGGCGCGTGCCGTTGCGACAGCCGTTCCCGTCCGGCGGCCGCCGGCCCGGCTTAAGGATGTCGCCGAGGCGGCTGGTGTACACCCGTCGACGGCATCTCGTGCGCTCAATGATGAAACCGCCACACTGGTCCAACGCGAGACCATCGAGCGGATCCGTCGGGTTGCCACCGAACTTGGCTACCGGGTCAATGGGATGGCGCGCGCGTTGAAGACCCGCCGATCCATGGCTATCGGCATGGTAGTGCCTGACATCACGAACCCGTTCTTCCCGCCCGCGGTTCGGGGCGCCGAGGAGACCCTCGCGAAGGCCGGATTCTCGCTGTTGTTGTCGAGTAGCAACAACGACTCCGACCGCGCGCAAAGCCAGCTAGACGCGATGATCGATGCGCAGGTCGACGGCTTGTTGCTCGCGATGATCAAGCGGCGTGACCCGATCATGGATCGCCTCCGTGAGCGACAAGTGCCCGCTGTGTTGTTCAACCGCACGGTCGACGAAGAAGATTTCTCTTCGGTTGTCCCTGACGACGCCAAAGGATCGCGGCTGGCAGTCGCGCACCTCAACGAACTAGGCCACAAGCACCTCGGGCTCGTAGTCGGCCCGCTGTACACCTCGAACGGAGACCGACGACTGCGCGCATTCACGCAGTCCGCGCGCCGGTTCGGTCTTCGTACCACCATTGTCGAAGCCGCCGCGTTCGACGAGGTATCCGGTTGCCACGCCGCCCGGCAACTGTTGCGGGAGAGCCCGGACGTCACTGGGGTCGTTGCCGGCAACGACCTGCTGGCACTGGGCGTTATTGATGCGGCGACTGAGCAGGGCCTTCGTTGTCCGCGCGATCTGTCTGTTGTCGGATTCAACGACATGCCGCTTGCTGGTCGGCTTCAGCCACCGTTGACGACGATCTCGATCCCCGAGAGCGACCTCGGCCGACTCGCTGCGGAGTGCCTGATCAGCCTGATCGAAGATCCCGACCAGCCGCCGACCCATCTGCTGGTTCCGGTCAGCCTGGTCGTGCGTGGTTCCACTGCGGCGCCTCGAATTTTGACGCGCAAATCACGCTGACATCCTGAACGCCTTGACAATGCCGACGCACAACGCAGTAGGGTGCAAACGATTGCACCGGAAGGGACGATGTGAGCGCACAGTTGGAGCCCGACGCTGTGGTAGTCGACGCACTGCCGATCACGACGTCCGACGATCCCGGGGCCGCGTCGCATGGCGGTGCACTTCTCACCGCATTGCTGATCGAGCACGGGGTTACCCACGTGTTCGGACTGCCGGGCGGACAGACCCTTGCGCTGTACGACGGGATCGCATCTCGCGGCGACACCATTGAGCACGTGCTTGTACGTGACGAGCGCAGCGCCGCATATGCAGCGGACGCCTACGCGCGGGTCACGGGTCGGGTCGGCGTCTGTGACGCGACGGTCGGGCCCGGTGCGGCGAAGCTCCCCTCGGGTTTGGCGGAGGCGCTCGGGTCGTCGATCCCGATAGTGGCGTTGGTGAGCGACCTGCCGGTCAGGCTCGCGATCCACGCCTACCGCAGCGCCGCGTCGCAGGCGCTTGACCAGGCCGCGCTGCTGGCACCGGTGACTAAGTGGCACGCGACAGTGCCGAGCCTTCCGACTATGCCGGCGCTCGTGCGTCAGGCCTTCCGCGAAGCGACGACTGGCCGTCCAGGACCGGTCGCGCTCTTCTTGCCACAAGACGTGCTTGACGCTCCGTTGCCTTCCGAGCTAGTGGGCTTGTTGCGACCCGACCATGAGCAGCCACCGGGATCAGCGCCCCAGAGATTCGGAGCAGTCACGCCCTTCAGAATCATGCCTTCGGTGTCTGACGTGGAGGCTGTCGCTCGCGCCCTCAGCGCCGCCGAGCGCCCACTGATCCTCGCCGGCGGCGGCGTACTGTCATCGGGTGCCGAGCAGGTATTGCAGGAGTGCGCGGAGCTGCTCGGAGCAGCGGTCGCGACCACGCTAACTGGCAAGGGTGCGATCGCCGAGACGCACCCGCTGGCGGTTGGCGTACACGGCGTGATGGGCGTCGAGTCGGCGACCGCCGCCATGGACGACGCCGACGTCGTGCTCTTGGTGGGCGCGAAGTCCAGCGGTGGCGCGACTTTCAGCTGGACAAAGCCGCGCGCGGACCAGGTCGTCGTGCAGATCGACATCGACCCACTCGAACTCGGGCGTGCTTTCCCGCTGGCGGCGGCGATGCTCGCTGATGCCCGTCAGGGGCTCACGGCACTGTCCGAGAAGCTGCGCAGCACCGGCGCCGAATCGCTGTCGCGGCTGCCGTGGCGCGAGAGCGTGCGCCTGCACAGGCGCAGTTGGTCAACCCGGCGTGACTCGGAGCGCTCGAGTATCGGCGAACCGATCGCGCCGCAGCGCGTGCTCGGCGAACTCGAGAAGGCGATGGCGCCAGCCGACGTATTGGTCTGCGACGCGAGCCTGTCCAGTGGGTGGGGTGGTGCCTACTTCGAA
>DATCFU010000182.1:0-3027 GCA_036509315.1 Acidothermaceae bacterium | reverse complement strand
GGGGTGCGCTGGTTCCATACGGGAGGGATCTTTGCCGGGCTCTCTCCAACTGCGGCCGAAACAGCCGTGGAGGCCGCTGAAGCCGCCCGACGGCACGGTACGACGGTCTCCTACGACCTGAACTACCGTCCCAGCCTCTGGGCCGCGGTCGGCGGCCAATCCCGCGCGCAAGCCGTCAACCAAACCATCGCGCCGTACGTCGACGTGATGCTCGGCAACGAGGAGGACTTCACAGCGGCTCTCGGCTTCGAGGTCGATGCTGCGGATACCGATCTGACTCGCCTTGACGTCGAAAGGTTCGCCGCGATGATTCGCAGCGTCGCGGCCGAATACCCCAACCTGAAGGTCATCGCGACGACACTTCGCCGTGTTCACAGCGCCACCGTCAACGACTGGGGCGCGGTCGCGTGGTCGCCGGAGAGCGACATCGTGCGCGCCGTCGACCGTGAGCGCCTCGAGATCTTCGATCGGGTCGGAGGCGGCGACTCGTTCGCGTCAGGGCTGATTTACGGTCTGCTGTCCGGCGAGTCGCTGCAGGACGCAGTCGACTATGGAGCAGCGCACGGCGCGCTCGCCATGACGACACCGGGTGACACGTCGATGATGAGCAAGGCCGATGTCGTCAAACTTGCTCGTGGAGGCGCCGCGCGCGTCGAACGATAGTGCAGTCCATGTTCGCGTTTCGAGCGTTAACGCGGCGAATCACGCGCCGGTAACTGCTGCCGGGTCGAGCAGGTGAGAGTCGACCAGGTCGGCCCAAAGTTCGTGGGGAACGCCGCGTTCGTAGCGAGCCACATTGCTGTCGACTTGCGCGGCGGTACGCATGCCGATCGCGACGCTTGACACGGCTGGGTGCAGCAGCGGGAACGCGATAGCTGCGTCGGGAAGTGTCGTCCCATGCCGCTCACAGACGGCGGCGATCTGCCGCGCGCGAGCGATCAGGTCCGGCGGGGCTTGGCCGTAGTCATACTTCGCGTCTGCCGAGGGCCGCTCAACGCTAAGCAAGCCCGAGTTGAAGACACCGACTGCGACAACGCCAGCGCCCACCGCCAGGGCCGGGTCTAGCGCAGTCCGCTGGCCTCCCTGCTCGAGCAGTGTGTATCTGCCCGCGAGCATCACGACATCGATCAAACCGTCACGCAGGAGGTCGGCCAGTTCGTCGACGGCGTTCGTACCGACTCCGATAGCCCGCACGACTCCCTGTGAGCGAAGCTCCGCGAGCGCCTCGAGCGCTTGGCGCGCGGCGCCTTCTCGGAACTGATCAGGATCGTGAGCGTAGACGATCTCCACATGGTCGGTTCCCAACCGCCGCAACGAGTAGTCGAGCGAGCGACGCACACCATCACGCGAGAAGTCCCACACCCGCCGCAGATCACCCGGTACCTGGAAGCCGTCCGTGTCCATCGGCGTCGGCTGTGGATTTCGCTCGAGCAGCCGGCCCACCTTGGTGGAGAGGATGTATTCGTCGCGTGGATGTCCGGCTAGGGCCCGTCCGAGCCGCCGCTCAGAAAGACCAAGTCCGTAGTGCGGCGCAGTATCGAAGTAGCGCAGCCCGCATTCCCACGCCTGCGCAACCGCGCCCGACGCCTCGTCGTCCGACGTGACCCGGTAAAGGTTGCCGAGACTGGCCGCGCCAAAGGCAAGCTCCGTCAGTCGAAGACCCGTCGAACCAAGTTGCCGTGTAGGAAGCTCGGTCATTGGAGCCCGTACACGCGGCTCACGTTCTCGCCATCGATGGCCGCTTTCTCGACTGACGTGAGACCTTCAGTGAGCTGCAGATATGCGTTCTTCCACGGCCGATACCCACCCGCGAGTTCGGCCAGTGGCCAGTCAGAGCCGAACATCAGCCGACTCGGGCCGAACGTTTCGAGCGCGTGGTCGACGATGGGTCGCAGACGCTGAACTGTCCAGTGCTGCCAGTCGTCGTTTGTTATCAAGCCCGAGACCTTCGCGACCACGTTTTCGCACGCGGCAAGCGCGGTCAGGTCAGCCGCCCATTGGGTCAAATTCTCGCTGATGATAGGTGGGTTGCCGAGATGGTCGAGCACGAAGGTTACCGACTCGATCGATTGCGCCAGGGTCGTCACCAACGACAGCTGCCGTGGCTCCACCACGACGTCGAACGGCACGCCGGCCCTCGCCAGGGACGTCAGCCCTCGTACGACGTCGGAGCGGCTCAGCCAATCGTCGTCCGATTCCATCGTCGTGACGTGCCTGATACCCACGAGATGCGCGCCACCGGGTGCCGCACGCAACGCGTCGAGCTGAGCCGCGACATCTGCTTGGAGGTCGATCCAGCCCACGACACCGAGGATCGGGCTGATCGAAGCAGCCGCGGCGAGCAGATCGAACGTCTCGCCGGGGCTATTCACACATTGCACGACCACACACCCGTCGACGCTGTTCATGCGCAACTCGGTGACGGCCTTATCCGGGTCGAAGTCGTGGTCAATGACCGACATGGTGGCTGGGTCGATCCACGGCTGCGGGTTTCGCGCGCGCTCCCACACGTGAAGATGGGAATCGATCAAGAGCCGCGTCACGAGAGGTGCCAAATCTCCCGCATCGCCCGCCAGCGCTCGCCCTCCTGAGCGTCGCGGCCGAACGGCGTCTGGCAGGGGTCGGTGTGTGTCCACCATTCGCGGGTGACCGGATCTTCCCCGACGAGTTCGAGATCCCGCGCATGATCGGTTCCTACGTATTCGTAGTAGGCGAACAACGTGTCCTCAAGAATGAAGATCGTGTAGTTGGTGATATTGCAGGCGCGCAGGGTCTCCTCGACTTGAGGCCATACATCTGCGTGCAGTCGCAGATACTCCTCGCGGAGGTCGGGCACGACATTAACTACAAACGCATGCCGCTGCACCATCACGAGACCGGAGTAGATCATACGTGTGACGTTTCAGCAAGGGCACGGTAGCCTACGAAGCCGAACCGATACAAAACTTGCATGGAGGCACGGTGCTGACCGTCGCGTACCAGGGAAATCGCACCATCGCACTGCAGGCTTCGCGGGCAGTGCCGCGG
>DATCFU010000181.1:0-3370 GCA_036509315.1 Acidothermaceae bacterium | reverse complement strand
GATCACCTTTGTCGGATGCTGTTAACCGGTGGGAGGCCCGGCGACGAGAGTCGCCGAGCCTCCCACGTCGAACCTCAAGCTTGGCCGATGACTCCTGACGACTCGCCGATAGCGTGTCGAAGTCCGCGGACCAAACTCACGACCAGAGTCACGGCATCGACCACTGCTGGACCGTTCCGCCCCAGCAGGTGTAAAGGTCGGCGATCGTACCTGGGCTGGTGTTGAAGTTGTAGTCGTCGAGGCAGAAGCCCGACGCCCGGTTCACCAACTCGTAATAGCCAGAACCCGCGCTGACAACCGACCATTGTTGATTGTTGCCACCGTTACAGCTCCACAGGACTGCTTGGGTCCCTGGCGTCGTCGTCCCATCCGAATCCAGGCACGTCCCCGAGTTGCCGTTGACCAGCTCGTCGTAGCCGCTGCCCAATGAGTTGAAGGTCCACTGCTGCACCGACCCTCCCCAGCAGGTCCACAGGTCGACCGGCGCGCCGTTCGACGTGCCGAAGTTGTAGTCGTCCAGGCACAAGTTGCTGGCGTTCCGGTTGACAACTTCATGGGTCCCGGTGACGCCGCCACCGCCTCCGCCGCTGCCGTAGCCTGCGGCGACGATGTTGGACTGGACGGAACTCTCGGTGGTGCTGGAGGGGTAGCCAGAGGTCATGACTCCTTCGTAGAACGTGCCCGCGGAACCCTTGCTGTTGTCGCCGCCGATACCGAGGATGATGGCGCCTTCCTTGTGCATCGGGTTGTAGCCCGAGGGGCGCGCGCCGCTGTACAGGGTGGACAGTCCGCCGGATTGCGCGTTGCCACCGAGCAGCGCCCACTGGTTCTGGCCGCCTTCGAGCATCGCGGTGGTGTAGCGATCGTTGATCGTCGGGTCACCCGAGTTGTAGCCGGCGTTCTGCCCGGAGAACAGGCCGTTCTCCATGTCGGCCATGATCCACGGCCCGTTGCCGGAGCCGTAACCCCACACCTTGATGTTGCCGAAGTAGATGGCCTCCATGTGACCGGCACCAGTGTCGTTATTGCTGGTTTCGGCGTTGCCGTAGTCGAAGCAGCAACCACCGTTGTAGTGCGTGCCGTCGAAGACCGCGTACTCACCCTCAGAGGCGTCGCCGGTCGCGATACCGGAGGTGTTGTCGTCGCGGTAGCCCGTGCCGGAGGCGACGTAGACGCCGTAGGCCTCGTGGCCGTTCAACGTCGTGGGCGCCGCGGTCGCGTTTGCCAGGTTGTCCGGGCCGCCGGCCGCCCCGCCACCTGGCGCCTGAGTCAGGTTGTTGCCGTGACCGGATTGGTCGTAGATCTCGGTGATGACACAACTGGTGCCGGAACAGAAGGAGTCCTGCGCGGCGGCATTGGCATAGCCACCCGCGCTGAGTACACCGATGTTCAGCGTGGCGTTGTCCGAAGATCGCCGGACCTGGTACAGGTTGCCGTTGTAGGAGCCATAGAGCGCGCGGGTCGTACTGTGCGCCGCGACGCACGGTGTGCCGCCGTTGGCGTAGATGTCGCAGGGCCCCTGGGTGGCAGCTTGCGAACTCGCCGGAATCGCGACGACCGCACCCGCCGCCAGGGACAAAGCTGCGAACGGCACCAGCATCCGCGCCAAACGGCGCGATTTCGAAACGATCATGTCGAAACCTCTCGATGGGGGTCGGGCACGGCGACGCGGACGCTTCGCCGTTTGATCGATCCCGCGAATAGAAGTACCTCTGACCGGCACACAACACACTCGAAGCTCGGGTTCGCTTCAGGCTGTTAGCGCTAACACCCTGGATCGCAGGTTCCTTATCGTCAACGGTTCGGGATACCCCGTCATAAGCGCGGGGATGTGTGCACTATGGTAGCGTTCACGTACATAGTCAAGAGGCCGCGTTGACCCACCTAAAAGGTCCGCGTAGAGGGGTTCGTTGCCTCATCTAGGAATGCCCGCCTGCGGTGTGTCGGCGCCGGTGCCGTCCGGTTCGGCGCTACGGCAACGGCATGGGACTTTCGATGAGCCAGCGCAAGGCTGTGAGCAGGCAGATCGCGGCGCGTTACAAGCGAGCTGACCGAGCCGCCCAAAAGATCATCTTGGATGAGTTGTGTGCGACGACCGGCTGGCATCGCGACCACGCCCGGAAGGCGTTGCGGCAGGCGCTGGGGCCGAGTGTGGTGCGACCGCGGCGTCCGCGCCCGCCGGTCTACGGCCCGCTGGTGATCGGCGCGTTGCGGTTTTGTTGGGCGACGTTGGGCGCGCCGGCGGGTAAACGGCCCGCGCCGTTCCTGCCCGAGCTGGTCACCCGGCTGCGGGCGTGCGGCGAACTGAACATCGACGAGCATGTCGCGACGGCGTTGTGCCGCATCAGTGCGGCGACCATCGACCGGCGGTTGGCCGCGGATCGGGCCAGGCTGGATCCGCGAGGCCGATCACACACGAAGCCGGGTTCGCTGCTCAAGGACGCGATCGCGATCCGCACCTGGGCGGACTGGGACGAAGACACTCCCGGCTTCGTCGAGATCGACCTGGTCGGCCACGAGGGCGGCGTCAGCCGAGGGGATTTCTGGTCCACGTTGACGGTCACCGACATCGCGTTGGGGTGGACCGAGAATGCCACGGTGAAGAACAAGGCGCAGCGGTGGGTGCTGGAGGCGATGGCTGGCATCGCCGCCGGGTTTCCCTTCCCGATAAGGGGAATTGACTCCGATAACGGGTCGGAGTTCATCAACGCGCATCTGCTCGCGTACTGCGACACCAACAAGATCACGTTCACCCGGTCGCGGCCGAGCAACAGCAACGACGGCGCGCACGTGGAGCAGAAGAACTGGGTGGTGGTCCGACAAGTCGTCGGCTACTACCGCTACGACACCGACGCGGAACGCCTGTTGCTCAACAGAATCTGGGCGCTGCAAGGACTGTTGACCAACTACTGTTGTGTCCGCGTCGGCGGATCGACGTGGCGCTGCACGCGGTGGTGATGCAGGCCTGCGTCGAGGGTGTGAGCACCCGCCGGGTCGATGACCTGGTGATCGCGATGGGCGGCACTGGGATCAGTAAAAGCGAGGTCAGCAGGATCTGCGCGCAGCTCGACACCGACGTCGCGATCTGGCGGACCCGCACGCTGGACCACATCGCGTTCCCGTATCTGTTCCTGGATGCGACCTATTGCAAGGTCCGCCTGGGCGGGCGAGTCGTCTCACAAGCCGTCGTCATCGCCACCGGCGTCAGTGCCGATGGCAGAAGGGAAGTTCTCGGCTGCGCGACCGGGGACAGCGAAACCGAAACCTGCTGGACTGAGTTCCTGCGCGACCTGCGCGACCGCGGTCTGACCGGGGTGCAGCTGATCGCGACCGTGCTGCAAGGCGTGAGCTGGCAACGTTGCCGGGTGCA
>DATCFU010000180.1:0-25733 GCA_036509315.1 Acidothermaceae bacterium | reverse complement strand
GCGATGCGACGGCCGAGACCGCGGGTCGCGGGCAACACGACGACACCAGCCAGGACGACGAGTGCGAGCGTGCCAGCCGCCCCTGCGGTGGTGTGACCGGTCGCGCTGGCTCGCAGATCGGCGAGGCCGGTGCGCGGCACCGTGTAGTGCAGCCACACCCGGCCGACGGCGAACAGCGCGACCGCGCCGCTGAGCACGCACCCGGTCACCGCGACGCCGAGGCCGCGCCGTCCGGGCTGCGTCGTTGTCGGCGCAGGAACGGACTCGGTCGTCGAACTCACGGCGCGCGCAAGGCCTGCGCGATGGCGACGGCCGACAGCACGGTGTTCGCCTTGTGCCGGCACTCGGCGTCCTCGGTGGCCGGGTCGGAATCGGCGACCAGGCCAGCACCGGCCTGGACGTAGACCGTGCCGTCTCGAACAACCGCAGTGCGGATGGCGATCGCGGTGTCGAGGTCGCCAGCGAAGTCGACGTAGCCCACCACCCCGCCGTACAAGCCTCTGCGGGTCGGTTCTAGCTCCTCGATGATCTCCATAGCGCGGACCTTCGGTGCACCCGAAAGCGTGCCAGCAGGGAAGGTCGCAGCAAGCACGTCGAGCGCATCATGTGCCGGATCGACCTGCCCGATGACCGTCGACACGATGTGCATGATGTGGCTGTAGCGCTCGACGGTCATGAAGTCGACGACCTCGACCGTGCCGGGCGTGCTGATGCGACCGAGGTCGTTGCGGGCCAGATCGACCAGCATGACGTGCTCGGCCCGCTCCTTTGGATCCGCGAGCATCTCTGCGGCCAGGGCGTTGTCGTCCTCAGGCGTTGCACCGCGCGGCCGGCTGCCCGCGATCGGATGCATCGTCGCCCGACCGTCCATCACCGTCACGTGTGCTTCAGGACTCGACCCCACGACGTCGAAGCCGTCGAACCGCAACAGGTACAGGTACGGACTCGGATTGCGGGCGCGTAGCACCCGGTAGATGTCGAGGGCGCTGACCGTGGTCGGGGTCTCGAACCGCTGACTCGGCACGACCTGGAAGATGTCACCGGCCCGGATGTACTCACGCGCCCGCTCGACCCATGACATGTATTGCTCACTGGACGTGCGGCGCACCGGCGGCGGCGTCACTGCGTCGCTCATGATGGCGATCGTCGACGGCGCCGGGCTTTGCAGCGCCACGGTCATCTCGTCGAGGCGCTTCTCCGCGTTCTGCGCCGAATCGCCCGGCAGGACGTTGGCGATGAGCAGCACGCTGCCATCGTGGTGATCGAGTACTGCGAGGTCAGTCACCAGGAACATCACCAGCTCGGGCAGGTGCAGATCGTCGATCGTGTCGTCGGGCAACTTCTCGAGCCGGCGCACCGCGTCATACGTCACGAAGCCGACCATGCCGCCGACGAGTGGGGGCAACGAAGGCTCGCGCGGGCCACGCAGCGCGGCGACGGTACCTGCGAGAACTTCAAGCGGAGAGCCAACAGTCGGGACGCCGGGGGGCGGGTCGCCGATCCAATGCGCGCGTCCGTCCTGCTCGGTGAGCGTGGCCGCGGCGCGTACGCCGATGAACGAATATCGCGACCACGAGCGCCCGTTCTCGGCAGACTCCAGCAGGAAGGTGCCTGGCCGATCCTGGGCGAGCTTGCGGTAAAGGCCTACCGCAGTCTCGCCGTCGGCGAGGAGCTTGCGGGTGACCCGGCTCACCGGACCTGCGGCGACCGCCTCGCTCGCGGAGGCGGTCATGGCGCCTGCCTATTCATGAGACGGCCACGCCGACGACAGCAGGCAACACCCCGGCATCGAAACACGTGCGGTCGCCGGTGTGGCAGGCCGCACCAATCTGGTCGACCTTCACCAGCACCGTGTCGCCGTCACAATCGAGGGCCACCGACTTCACCCACTGCTGGTGACCCGACGTCTCGCCCTTAACCCAATACTCCCCTCGGCTGCGACTCCAGTACGTGCACCGACCAGTGGTCAAGGTGCGACCCAAGGCCTCGTCATCCATCCATCCGACCATCAGCACCTCGCCGGTGTCGTACTGCTGGGCGACCGCGGGAAACAGACCGTGCTCGTCACGCTTGAGGCGCGCAGCGATTTGGGGGTCCAGAGTCACAGAAGTGGACGGATGGGTACCGCCATCGACGTTCGGCGGTGCCGGATCTTTTGAATCTGAGTCGGTGTGCACGGGGGACATGGGAGTCATTGTGCCGGGCTGACGGGCCTGACGTCGCACGAGATACGGCCGTTCGGCCGACTACGTGAGGCCGAACGGATCATGCGCTACTGGGTGACATCGTTGAAACTACAGTTGGAACAACTCTTGAGAAGCATGATCGAACCCGAAAGGAACGGCGTGAACCCCGCGATTCCCGTATCACCGGTACGGACGACTCGCAAGGAGATCCGTCGCCGCGTCCGCCGCCAAGTGATGCTCCGGCGGCTCTCGCGGGAACTCGCAAGCGGCAACGACCTCGACACTGTCCTGCGCCGTCCGCACGCGTCCTAGGCGCGAGCGCAACTACACCTTGAGCTGTCGCTATCGCGACCTGAGCCAGCGTTCGGCTTGGGACGGAATGACGGGCGCCTGAATGGCGCGGTTGTATGAGCGCGTCGACCACGCTCGGAATTCGCGAACCAGGAACCGCACGAACACCATCGCCCAACGGTAGCGGCACCAGCGGCCTCAGCGGACCGGTTGGCCGGCCGCACGTAGTGCGGCTTTGACGTCCCCGATGCGCAAGGCGCCGAAGTGAAACACGCTCGCCGCAAGCACCGCATCAGCGCCAGCGTCGACCGCCGGCGCGAAGTCGGACGCCTTCCCCGCACCGCCGCTGGCGATGATCGGAACCGAGGCGACGGCACGAACTGCCGCGATCAACTCAAGGTCGAACCCTGTGAGCGTGCCGTCGGCGTCCATCGAGTTCAGCAAGATCTCACCCGCGCCGAACTCGGTCGCCTCGGCTGCCCACGCGACCGCGTCGATCCCGGTGCCCTGGCGACCGCCGTGAGTCGTGACCTCGAAACCGGACGGCGTCGCTGCGCGTCTGGCGTCGATCGACAGCACCACGCACTGCGCCCCGAAGCGGTCGGCGGCTTCCGCAAGCAACGCCGGCCGCAGCACGGCCGCGGTGTTCACCCCGACCTTGTCGGCGCCTGCACGTAGCAAGCGGTTGAAGTCGTCAACCTCACGGACTCCCCCACCGACTGTGAGCGGGATGAAGACCTGCTCGGCAGTACGACGTACAACGTCATAGGTGGTTTCGCGGTCGCCGCTGCTTGCGGTGATATCGAGGAACACCAACTCGTCGGCACCCTCAGCGTCGTAGACCCGAGCCATCTCGACCGGGTCGCCTGCGTCGCGCAAGTCGACGAAGTTCACCCCCTTCACGACTCGGCCGGCGTCAACATCGAGGCACGGTATGACACGGACGGCGAGCAAAGCGTCGGTTGTCGTCATGACTGCCGGTCGCGGTACGCGGTCGCTTCGATCTCCGCCAAGATCGACGGATCTACCAGCGAAGAGACCTCGACCATGGTGGTGCGGCCGTAGCCAACGATCGGTTCGTCTTTCGATCCGAACGAGATTCTCTGGATCATCGCGATACCTCGGCCAACGCCTGCTCGAGGGTGAATTCGCCTGCGTACAAGGCCTTCCCAACGATTGCACCCTCGACTCCGAGGGGCACCAACTCTGCGAGAGCCCGCAAGTCAGCCAATGACGACACGCCTCCACTGGCGACAACTGGTCGGTCGGTGGCTGCGCACACAGATCGCAGCAGGTCGAGATTGGGCCCGGTCAGCGTGCCGTCGCGGCGCACATCGGTCACAACGTAACGGGCGCACCCGTCGGCGTCGAGTCGGGACAGCGCCTCGAAGAGCTCGCCACCGTCCTGCGTCCAGCCACGGGCCGAAAGGGTCGTACCGCGGACGTCCAGCCCAACCGCAATCCGGTCACCGTATTCGGCGATGGCCGAACGCACCCACGACGGATTCTCCAGCGCGGCCGTGCCGACGTTGACCCGCCGGCACCCGGTCGCGAGCGCTGCCGCCAAGGTCTCGTCGTCACGGATACCGCCCGACATCTCGACGGCAACATCGAGCCTGCCGACGACTGATGCCAGCAGTTCGCGGTTCGAGCCACGACCGAACGCGGCGTCGAGGTCGACGAGATGGATCCACTGCGCGCCGGCCTGCTGCCACGCGAGGGCGGCGGCAAGAGGCTCGCCGTAGTGCGTTTCTGACCCAGCCTCGCCTTGCACGAGCCGAACTGCCTGGCCGCCCGCGACATCCACCGCCGGCAGCAGTTCCAACGACGTCACGACAGCGTCTCCAGCCAGTTCGAGAGCAGTTGCGCGCCGGCGTCGCTGGACTTCTCCGGGTGGAACTGGGTGCCCGCCACCAGGCCGTCCTCGACAGCGGCCACGAACTGCTCGCCGTGTTCGGCGGTGGTCACGAGACCTGGCGCCGACCGCGGGGCGTACGAGTGCACAAAATAGAACCGCTCCTCGGCAAGGCCGCGAAACAAGGCCGAGTCGGGCGGCGGTGTGACCACGTTCCACCCCATGTGGGGCAGCACCGGTGCCTCGAGCTTCGTAACTCCGCCGGGCCAGCAACCGATGCCTTCGGTGCGTTCGCCGTGCTCCTCGCCGTAGGAGAACAACACTTGGAAGCCGACACAGATGCCAAGTACCGGCGCGCCCGCCGCAAGCCGCTTGCGCACGATCTGCGCGCCATCGATCGCATCGATACCACGCATGCACGCAGCAAAGGCGCCGACTCCTGGAACAACCAGCCCGTCGGCAGCCAGCGCGGCGGCAGCGTCGGAGGTCACCTCGACCTGCGCACCAAGTCGGCGCAGTGCGCGCTCGGCCGAGCGCAGATTCCCCGACCCGTAGTCGAGGACGACGAGCGTGCGCGCCATCGCCTAAAGCACGCCCTTGGTGCTCGGGATGCCGACAACCCCGTCAAGCCGGACCGCATCGCGCAGTGCGCGAGCCACCGCTTTGAACTGCGCTTCGTTCACGTGGTGTGCATTGCGGCCCTCCAAAACCCTGACGTGCAAGCAAATTCTCGCCTCGGCAACGAACGACTCCCACACGTGCTTGGTGAGCGTGGTCTCGTAGCTGCCGATGAGCTCGACGATCTCGGGCTCCGTGTGCACCAGATAGGGCCGCCCCGAGAGATCGACCGCCGCCTGGCAGAGGGTCTCGTCGAGAGGCACCAACGCGTCGCCGAAACGGCGGATGCCGGCCTTGTCACCCAGTGCTTCACGCAGCGCTTGGCCTAATGCAAGTGCGGTGTCTTCGACCGTGTGGTGGGCATCGACCTCGATGTCGCCCGCGGTTCGGACGTGCAGATCGAAACCTGCGTGCTTGCCGAGTTGAGCGAGCATGTGATCAAAGAACGGCACCCCGGTCGCGATGTCTACCGTGCCCGTTCCATCGAGTTCGAGCTCGACAAGCACGTCGGATTCCTTGGTGGTGCGCTGCACTCGCGCGCTTCGGCTCACGCTTCGACCCTCCCGTGGACCGCGGTCGCGGTCACTTCGAGCAATGCCTGCTTGAACGTGGCCATCTCGGTCGTCGTCCCGATGCTCACCCGAAGCCACGGCGCAGGCCCGGACTCGCGAATGAGTACGCCACGGTCGAGCAGACCCTGCCAGACGGCGTGCCGATCGGCGAACTGGCCGAACAACACGAAGTTGGCATCGGAGTCGGCGACTGAGAACTCCTGCGCCCGGAGCCACCCGACGGTTGCATCGCGCTCTGCGCGCAATGTCTCGACCTGCGCGAGCAGCTCGTCGGCGTGGGCCAGCGCCGCGCTCGCGACGGCCTGCGTCACCGCCGAGAGGTGATACGGCAGCCGCACGATACGCACCGCGTCGACGATTGGTTCGCTCGCTACGAGGTACCCGACTCGCGCGCCGGCGTAAGCAAACGCCTTGCTCATCGTGCGAGTGACCACGAGGTTCGGGTAGTCGTCAAGCAGCCCCAACGCGGTAGGAGTACCCGGGCGCCGGAACTCGGCGTACGCCTCGTCAACGACAACCAGGCCGCCATGCTCGGCGGCAGCATCGAGAACTGCGCGCGCAGTGTCCAGCGGCAGCACCGTGCCGGTCGGATTGTTCGGCGACGTCAGCAACGTGATGACGGGCTGGCGGGCACGAACAGCCGCCGTTGCCACCTGAGTGTCGAGACTGAAGTCGGGCTCGCGATCGACCGTCTGATAGTGCGTGAACGTGTCTCTGCAGTACTGCGGGTACATCGAGTATGTCGGCGCGAATCCAAGAACGCTTCGGGCAGGACCACCAAAAGCCAGCATCAGTTGGTGCATGACCTCGTTCGAACCGTTCGCCGCCCACACCCGCACAGGGTCGACGTCCACCTTCTCGTTTGCTTCGAGGTAGGCGGCAAGATCCGCTCGCAGCTGCCGCGCCTCGCGATCGGGATAACGATTGAGCCCCCCCGCTGCCGCACCGACCGCCGCAGCAATGTCGGCGACCAGGCCGGCGGACGGCGGGTAGGGGTTCTCATTCACATTCAGCCGCACCGGGACGTCGATCTGCGGCGCGCCGTAGGGAAGTTCGCCACGCAAGTCGTCGCGCAACGGAACCGAATCGAGCCCGCTCATCGCGAGCCTGCCTGCGGCACTCTGATCCGGACCGCGGCGACGTGCGCGGCCAGATCCTCAGCGCCGCCGAGTGCATCAATGAGCGGCGCAACCTGCGCGAGCGCGCCACGGTCGTAGTCGATGACGTGAATCATGCGCTGAAATGCCTGCACCGAAAGACCACCGGTGAAGCGGGCAGTGCCCCCCGTCGGCAGGACGTGATTCGAACCGGCGAGGTAATCACCAAGGCTCACCGGAGACCACATTCCGACGAAGATCGCACCCGCGTTGTGCACCCGGTCGGCAATCTTCTGCGCGTCTCGAGTGACCACTTCAAGGTGCTCGGCGGCCCAGGCATCGACAACTTGCAAGCCTGCCTCGATGTCGTCGACCAAGACGTACGCCGACTGACCGGCAAGCGCCGCCTGTACCCGCTCGACGTGGCGGGTCGCCGGCACCTGGACGGCAAGCTCGGTATCGACTTGTTCGAGCAGCTCGGGAGAGTCCGTGACCAGCAGGCAGCTCGCGAGTTCGTCGTGTTCAGCTTGAGCGATGAGGTCAGCCGCAAGGTACGCCGGGTTCGCTGAGTCGTCTGCCAGGATGCCGATCTCGGTAGGTCCAGCCTCGGAGTCGATGCCGACGATGCCCTTCACCAAGCGCTTCGCCGCAGCGACGTACACATTGCCAGGACCGGTCACGACATCGACAGGCTCGACCGCTTCACCGTTCTCGTGTGTGCTGCCGTACGCGAACAGCGCGATCGCTTGCGCTCCCCCGACTGCGTAGACCTCATCGATTCCAAGAAGCGCACACGCAGCGAGCACTGCCGGGTGCGGCAACCCGCCAAACGCCTTTTGCGGCGGCGACGCCACCGCAAGTGACTCGACCCCGGCCACCTGCGCGGGCACAACGTTCATGACGACGCTGCTGGGGTAGGCCACCAGGCCACCCGGCACGTAGAGGCCGACGCGGCGTACCGGTACCCAACGCTCGCGGACCCGACCACCCGGCGCGACCTCGATGTCAACGTCCGAGTGCAGTTGGGCCTCGTGCACCAAACGCGCGCGCCTCGCCGCCTCGAAGAGTGCGGCCCGCACAGTGTCGTCGAGGTCGGCAAGCGCGGCAGCAAGCGCGGCAGGCGGTACCCGCAATCTCGGGAGGTCTACGCCATCGAATCGCTCGGTGATCTCGCGAACCGCGAGTGCGCCGCGGGCTCGCACGTCATCGCAAATTGGCCCCACCGAGGCGAGCACCGACTCGACTTGGACCGGCGCCCGAGGTAGCAGGCCACGAATCTCGATCGTGCCCGACGTTCGACCACGAAGGTCGATCCGACGCAACATCCGTGACTCCGCAGCCTCAGGACGTCCGGCGACGTCGTCTTTTCGGGTGGTGCCAGCCTATCGGCGCGGCGCCAGCGAATAACGCTCGCAGCCGTCGCTACGCGCTCCTGCGCCGGCGTCCGGGCCCCTGGAAGGGCGCAGTCCGCACTGATGGCGCGCCACCCCGACGGCTCGACGAGTGGCTGGCCGGACGGCTCGTGGTGGTCTGCGTCTCCCGACGCGGGACGACACGGACGACGACAGGCTCGCCGGAGGCTGCCAGCTCGCGTACCGCGTGGTGGCCGGGATGAACGTCTTGGGCGACCGGCGTGACACCGGCGCCTTTGTGCAATGCGGCAACGTCGCGGACCTCGCCGGGCTGCACGAGTGAGAGCGCGGTACCGCTGGCGCCCGCGCGGGCGGTACGGCCCGACCGGTGCAGGTAGTCCTTGGAGTCGTTCGGCGGATCGAAGTGCACGACAAGGTCGACGTCATCGACGTGGATGCCGCGCGCAGCGACATCGGTCGCGACGAGCACCCTCGGGTGACCGGCCGCAAACCCGTCGAGTGCCCGCTGTCGAGCGTTCTGCTTCAGGTTTCCGTGGATCGCCGCCGCGTGCACGCCACCGCGGGCCAACTGCATCGCGAGCCGGTCGGCGCCGTGTTTGGTCCGCACGAAAATCAGTGTGCGAGCGGGGCGGGCCGCAAGCTCCGTGATGACCGCGACCTTGTCCTCGGAGCGAAGCGTGAACACCCGGTGCTCCATCGCGTCGATGTGCGACGACGATGTCGCGACCGCGTGCAACGCAGGGTCCTTCAGGTAGGCACGCACGAGCTTGTCGACGCCTCGGTCGAGAGTCGCTGAGAAGAGCATCCGCTGGCCGTCGGGCGCGGTCTGGTCGAGGATCGTGGTGACCGCGGGCAGGAAGCCGAGGTCGGCCATGTGATCAGCCTCGTCGATCACCGACACCTCGACACCGGAGAGCACGAGACAGCGTCGCTCGAGCAGGTCGATCAGTCGGCCCGGCGTCGCGACGACAAGGTCGACGCCACGGTTCAGTGCGTCGATCTGCTTGCCGTACGGCGCACCGCCGAAGACGCAACACAACTTCAGGCCGAGCGCCTCACCGAGGGGGCGCAGCGCATCTGCGACCTGCATCGCGAGTTCGCGAGTGGGAACGAGTACGAGAGCGCGGGGCGCCTTCGACATGCGCATCGACCCTGACGTCGCCAGGCGAGCGAGCATCGGCAGGCCGAACGCCATGGTCTTGCCACCGCCGGTCTGTGCCCGGCCGAGAACGTCGCGACCAGCCATTGCGTCGGGGATTGCGTGGGACTGGATCGCGAACGGCTTCTCGATGCCGCGCTTGCTCAGAGCCATCACGAGGGACTTCGGCAGACCGAGTTCGGCGAAGGTGCGATCGGTGGCCGGCTCTGCCATGGCGAGGTCGAGCAACCGCTCGAGCTCGGAGACGGCCGCGGCCTTCGGGGCGCGCGACTGTGTTGATTTGCTGGCGCCACGGTTCGGACGCCGGGCGGGCGCGCCATTGCGGGCGGGCTGGCCGCCGCGACTTGGCGCAGACGCGCGGGAGGGCCCACCCGACGAGCGGGCGGGCGTGGACGAGTAGTAAGGGGCAGACATAAAAGGTGACGCTCCGTCGGTATTGCGGAGGCATCGTCATCATCGTCAGGTTCGACGTGGAGCGCCAGTTGCGCGCCAAAGGATCAGAATTTCGATCCTGGGAGGGACGTAGCCTCGCGGGCGGCTCGCCCGCGGGAGGGACGGCTGTTTGGCCGCCATCGCGACCATCGTAGCAGTGCGGCCCGGCATCGACTCGGCATCGCACCGCCGAGGCACTAGCTCGCCTGCGACCGGCGTGCCGACTGATCTTGCGATCCGGAGTATCTAGACTTTTAACCGTGAATGGCAGGGGGACTCCAGCACTCCTGATGCTTGCGAATGCGGGCGTGGCTTACACGGTTCACCCATACGAGCACAATCCGGCGAATCGATCCTTCGGCGAAGAGGCCGCCGCTGCGCTTGCAGTCCCCGCTGACCGCGTCTTCAAGACCCTCCTTGTCGACGTCGACGGGCAGTTGGTCGTAGCCGTCGTTCCGGTCTCGGGGTCATTGGATCTCAAGGCACTCGCCGAGGCTGTCGGTGGCAAGCGCGCTGCGATGGCCGATGTCGCGGTCGCCGAGCGGGCGACGGGATATGTCGCTGGGGGCATCAGCCCGCTAGGCCAGCGCCGGCGGCTGGCCACGGTTATCGACTCCTCAGCCCTCGATCACCCGACGGTCTACGTCTCGGCCGGACGCCGGGGCCTCGACATCGAGCTCGCCGCCCAGGATCTGGTCACGATGACGAAGGCGACAACGGCAATCATCGCCCGGGACTAGCCAGGACCGATGTCTAGCTAGGCCCCATGTTCGGCGCGGATTCGGCCGGAGCCGGCTCCGTCGGCTCGATCTCGACAGGCCGATCAGGGGTGAACAAGGCGACGACGAAGACGACGAGCAACGCGGCGATGGGCCACCCGACCAGGAACCGCCTGGTCGTCAATTCGATGAAGTAGCGATGCGGGCCGACGCTCGCCCGTGCCAGCCAGTAGTCCTGCGGCCCGCCGCTGAGCGCCCGACCGATGAAGGCCGCGAGCAGCGACGCGAGCGTGCCACCGACCGCCATCGCGATGCTCACCGCGACGCCCCGACGCCGGGCCAGGATCGTCGCGACAAGGCCGCACAGCAGGCCGGCGCCGACCCCGATGAACAGGAACGTCACGTCGGCCGCGGCGAACACCTTGTTCGCGGAGTCGAACTGAATGCTCTTGCCGCCGCTGGCCGATACGACGCCGCGCGGTCGCGGCGCGATCCACAACCACAACAAGCCAGCCAGGACGCCAACGATAACCACTGCGACGGTGCCGAGCACGGCGGTCCAGACGTCCGCGAGTCCGATAGGCGATCGACTACCTACCGGCGCATCTGCGGCGGTAGGAATGCTCACGGCATATGGAGAAGACCCATAGGGCATGGGCCGCGGCTGTGAGTACGCGAGCGTCGGTTCCGGCAGGTCGCCCGACTCCTGGATCGCGTCGTCACTCACCTCCTCACCGTAACTGGGGAGGTGTCAGCCCGATCTGACGGCCCGCCGAAATGCCCAGGTCGACGCTACGAGCGCGAGGCCGCACACGCCGACGCAGATGCCAAGATCGCCACCAATCGCCGTCCAGCTCGGTGTGTGCTTGAACGATTCGGCAAAGGCGTCGACCGCATACGTCGACGGAACGACGGCCCGTACGGCTTGGATGACACCGGGCAACCGATGGGCCGGCACGATCCCGAGGAACATCACCAGCGACATGCCGAGTTGCCCAGCAATCGTGGCGATCTCGGGCCGCGACGCGATCAGGCCAAGCAGTGCACCGAGACCGGCGAGGGAGATCCCGGCGGCCACGACGACCGGCCCGATCACCCACACATGTGACAGCGGCAACCGGTAGAAGGCCGCTCCCCCGACTGCGACCAGGATCGAGCCCGGCACGGTGAAGCTTGCCCACGCGGCTGCCGTAGCCGTCACGACGGCCGCCGGATTGATGGGCAGTGCACCGAAATAGTCCAGCGCACCGGAGGCCTTCAATGCTCCGAAGCGCTGCGCCAGCAGGTTCAGCGCGACGAACGAGACCACGGTGACCGATGAACCCGCCACGACCGATTGCTGCGTGACGTGACTACTCGTATCGACGAGCCCCTTCAGCAAGACAACGAGGCCGACCGACTGCAGCGTGGCGGCCAGAAAGATCGGGATCGCGGCAGTCTTCGCTCGGGACAGCTGGCCCTTGAACATGGCCGCAAACGTGGCGGCGAAGGTTGGCCGCCGAGCCGGTTCCGGGTTCGGGATCACGCGCGCTCCAAGTCGCGCGCCGCGCCACCTAGCGTCAAGTAGACGTCTTCAAGCGACGGTGTCGACAGCGTGAAGTCGTCCAGCGCAGCGAACAGCGGGCCGTTCGTCAGCTCGGCGAGAGCCGCACGCGCCTCATCGGCGGGCAACCGCACGTTCCACCGCCGGCCGTGCTCGATCGCCCGCGCTCGAAGCGAGGCCGCGAGCGGGTCATCGTCGGGTGGATCGTGTCGCCAGACGAGCTCGAGCCGCACCTCACGGTCGACGAGGGCCTTCAGCCGCCCGGGCGTGTCGCTGGCGATGACCCGACCGCAGTCCAAGATCGCGACCCGGTCGAGCACGGTCTCGGCCTCGAGCACGTTGTGGGTCACCAGTACCACAGTGGTCGCTTGCTCGCAGCGACGGCGTTCGATCGCACCCCACACCGCGCGCCGCGCGGTCGGATCGAGCCCTGTCGTCGGCTCGTCGAGCACCAGCACCGGCCGGTCACCGACAAGCGCGGCACCAACCCCGGCCAGCCTGCGCTGACCTCCGGAGAGCTTCGCAATGGGCCGGGTCGCGAAACCGCCGAGCCCGAGCTCGTCAATCACGCCGTCGCGCACCGTTGCCGCGTCGCGGCGTGAGAGGCCACGCAGTCGGGCGGTCGTTTCGAGCGCGTCGGCCGGGGTCTGGTCCGCGAGTGCTGCGTCGTCCTGCGGCAGGTAAGCGACGAAATCCGGGACGACGCGTGGCTGGGCTACGACATCGCGGCCGAAGAGTTCGATGCGCCCTGCGTCCGGCTTGAGCAGTCCGATCAGCTGCCGCACCACGGTCGTCTTGCCCGCGCCATTGGGGCCGAGCAGCCCGAAGACCTCGCCTCGACGGACCTCCAGGTCAACGTCGTCAGTCGCGGTGACATCGCCTGACTTTGTCCGGTACACCTTCGAAAGACCGCTGACGACATAAGCAGTTCCCGGCTCGGCACCCTCGCGCTTGCTGGCCGTCATGTCCCGAGCAGCCTAACCGGCGGGCAACGGCACCGATCAGTGGGCGCGGCGGAGCGTGACGGGCAAGCCAGTGTCATCCCAGACGTCGTTGACGTCAGTAATAGTCACCGCGTACTTCGCGAAGATTGCGCAATGGACGATGCGGGTATTGCGGCCGAACCGGTTGTTGTCGACCTGGATGCCTGTCATCGACGGCCTCGGCAGGTTCGCCAGTTCACCGTGCAATCGCCGCCGTCGGCGTAGTTGCCAGTGAGATGCAAGTCGGCGACGGTCCCGCGGTTCTGGTTCACCTGCATCGCCGAATTGCCGTCGCTCGCGATGTAGAAGGCGTTGTTCGTGATGCACAGGTTCTTGCCGACAAAGATCTCGACCCCGGCGGAACGCCCGTATTCGCCGCGGACGGCCGCGCCGCGGGCTTCGTCAGCATGCGCATCGACGTGAGCAATCGTCACGACACTCGTTGCTACCACGACTCTGAGGCCAGCAAAGAACGCGAGCCGCCATGAATTCCACGCCATCGAGACCCCCGTCGGCGACTAAGTCTGGATCACCGCTGGTGGGCACTATGCCCCTACCGGCGCGACTTGTCGCCAACCTGAGCCACGACCAGCAACACGATGATCGAGCCGATGATTGACCGACGATGCCGGACGGCTGGATAAGCCCGCGCGCCTAGAAGCCGCGCCGTCGGCGGCGCAGGAAGCGGGCGATCGCGAGGGTGAGTGAGGCGAAGATCGAACGGCGGCCGACGGTTGACATGTCTCCATCATGCCGCGCTGAACGCAGTTAGACGAGTGAGCCCGGCTAGACGAGGCAGGACGGACCAAGCAACGCCTTGAGGTCGCCCATCAACGCGGGTGTGGCATCGACGCGAAGATTCTCGTCAAGTCGCAGTACGGTCGTGCGGGCACCGTTGCGCAGTTGGAGCTGGACCTCGGTGACGCCCGGATGCGTGGCCAGCACCTCGCGCAGACGCTCGACCACGGGTGGCGTGCAGCGAGCCGCTGGCAGCTGCAAGACGACCGGGCCGCGCTGGGCGGCTTCGCCGACGTCCGGTAGGAACAGTTCGATCGCCTGCAGGTTCAACCCGTCGTCGCGATGGGTCAACCGGCCCTTCACGCAGATCACCGCGTCTTCGGAGAGCGACATCGCGTACTGCTGGTAGGTCTGGGGGAAAAACAGCACTTCGATCGAGCCTTCGAGATCCTCGACGGTCGCGATCGCCCACGGGTTGCCTTGCTTGGTCATCTTGCGTTGCAGGCCGGAGACGATGCCACCGATCGTGATGATGCCGCCGTCGGGATGTTCGTCAGCGGTCAACGAGCTGATCGAGCAGTCGACGAGCCTTGACAGAACGTGCTCGATGCCGAACAGCGGATGGTCGGAGACGTAAAGCCCGAGCATGTCGCGCTCGGCGGCTAGCAGCGCTGTCTTGTCCCACTCTGTCGACGGGATCGCGATCTCGAATGCGAGACCCAACCCGGACGGACCTTGCGCCTCGTCTGCGGAACCGAACAAGTCGAACTGGCCGACCGCCTCGGCCCGCTTAGTGCCCATCGCCGCATCGATGATCTCCGCATGCACGGCGACCAACCCTCGACGCGTGTGTCCGAGTGAGTCGAATGAGCCGGCTTTGATGAGCGACTCGACGACCTTCTTGTTGCAGACAACCGGCTCGACCTTCGCCAGAAAGTCGGCGAAATCCTTGTAACGACCCTTAGTGCGGCGCGTCTCGATGATCGACCCGACCACGTTCTCACCGACGTTGCGGATCGCCGAGAGACCGAACCTGATATCGGTGCCGCGCGGCGTGAAGTTGGAGTCGGATTCATTGACATCGGGCGGCAGCACCTTGATGCCCATCCGCCTGCATTCGTGCAGGTACAGGGCCGACTTGTCTTTGTCGTCCTTGACGCTGGTCAGCAACGCGGCCATGTACTCGGCCGGGTAGTTCGCCTTTAGGTATGCGGTCCAGTACGACACAACGCCGTACCCCGCACTGTGTGCTTTGTTGAATCCGTAGTCGGAGAACGGCACGAGGGTGTCCCACAGGGCTTTGATAGCACCAGGGCTGTAGCCGCGCTCGCGCATGCCAGCACTGAAGAAGTCGTACTCCTTGTCGAGGATCTCCTTCTTCTTCTTGCCCATTGCCTTGCGCAGCAAGTCGGCCTGGCCCAGTGAGTAGCCGGCCACCTTCTGCGCGATCGCAAGCACCTGCTCCTGATACACGAGTAGACCGTGCGTTTCGCCGAGGATCTCGTCGAGCGGTTCGGCGAGTTCAGGGTGGATCGCCACCACGGGCTTGCGGCCGTTCTTGCGGTCGGCGTAGTCGTTGTGCGCGTTGGCGCCCATGGGTCCGGGCCGGTAAAGCGAGCCCACTGCGGAGATGTCAGCAAAGGAAGTCGGGCGCATCGATCGCAAGAGCGCGCGCATGCCACCGCCTTCGAGCTGAAAGATCCCGAGCGTGTCACCGCGGCCGAGCAGGTCGTAGGTGTTCTGGTCGGCGTCGAGATCCAGCGTCTCGAGCACAACTTCTTCACCACGGTTGTTCTTGATACCGGCTAGACAGTCATCGAGGATCGTGAGGTTGCGCAGACCGAGGAAGTCCATCTTCAGCAGCCCGAGTGCCTCGCACGCCCCCATGTCGAACTGCGTGATGATCGCGCCGTCTTGGTCACGCCGATGAATCGGAATGACATCGAGCAACGGCTCGCGCGACAAGATGACACCGGCAGCGTGAACGCCCCACTGACGTTTGAGCCCTTCAAGATCGCGCGCGGTGTCGACAACCTTCTTCACGTCGGGGTTGGCCTCGTACAGCGCGCGGAACTCCCCCGCTTCGCTATAACGCGGGTGGTCGGGATCGAAGATGCCGGCGAGTGGGACGTCCTTGCCCATCAGCGGCGGCGGCATGACCTTGGTGATCTGATCGGACGTCGCGAAGGGGAATCCCAGCACCCGCGCGGAGTCTTTCACCGCTTGCTTCGCCTTGATCGTGCCGTAGGTAATGATCTGCGCGACGCGCTCCTCGCCGTACTTCTCCGTCGCGTAGCGGATCATGTCGCCGCGACGACGTTCGTCGAAGTCCATGTCGATGTCGGGCATCGAGATGCGTTCGGGGTTGAGGAACCGCTCGAACAACAACTTGTGATGGATCGGATCGAGCTGCGTGATGCCCAGCGCGTACGAAACCATCGAACCGACTGCACTGCCTCGCCCTGGTCCGACCCGAATCCCGCTGGTCTGCGCGTAGCGCACGAGGTCTGCGACGACGAGGAAGTAACCAGGAAAGCCCATCTGGCCGATCACGCCGAGTTCGTAGTTGGCTTGCTGGCGGTGTGCGTCTGGAACGCCCAGCGGGAAGCGCTTGTGCAGCCCGAGTTCGACTTCCTTTACCAGCCAGGACTCTTCACTTTCGCCCGCCGGAACGGGGAAGTTCGGCATGAGGTTCGCGCCCTCATTGAACTCGATATGAATCCGTTCGGCGATCGCAAGTGTGTTGTCACATGCCTCCGGCAACTCCCGCCAGATCTCGCGCATCTCCTGCGAAGTCTTGAGGTAAAGCTGGCCCTCGCCCATCGTGAGGCGATTCGGATCAGCCATCGTCTTTCCGGTCTGCACACAGAGCAGGACTTCGTGCGCCTCCCAGTCCTTCGCATACGTGTAGTGCAGGTCGTTGGTCGCAAGCAAAGGCAGTTGCAGTTCGCTGGCCAACCGAAGCAGGTCGTCGCGGTATCGCAGTTCAATGTCGATGCCGTGGTCCATCAGTTCGCAATAGAAGTTCTCGGGGCCGAAGATGTCGCGGTAGTCCGAAGCTGCTTGCTTGGCCAACTCGTACTGGCCCTGCTGGAGCAGTCGGTTCACCTCCCCGCTAGGGCAGCCCGTGGTGGCAATGACACCCGTCGCGTAGGTCTGCAGCAGCTCGCGGTCCATGCGTGGCTTGTAGTAGTAACCCTCCAGGCTCGCGAGACTGCTCAGCTTGAACAAGTTGTGCATGCCCGCAGTGTTTTCGGCGAGCAGCGTCATGTGCGTGTACATCTCGCCCGGGCTGCCGTCGGTAGATGCACCGGTCAGTGCCGCACGCTTGCGCTCAAATCGGCTGCCGGGGGCAAGGTAGCCCTCCATGCCGATGATGGGCGTCACACCGGCGGCGTTTGCCTGCTTGTAGAAGTCGTACGCGCCAAAAACGTTGCCGTGGTCGGTCATCGCGAGCGCCGGCATGCCCATCGCGACGGTCTCTTTGAACAGGTCGGTCAGCCGGGCGGCGCCGTCGAGCATGGAGTACTCGGTGTGCACGTGGAGATGGACGAAGGAGTCGCTGCTCGCTGCCACAGCTGCGCGACCTCCCGTCGTCCGCGCCCAGTATCTGGACGCCGTGGTGCGGTGGTGCTCGGGACGTCGACCGGGGGAAGGCGGCCTTGCCGTTGCCACTGCTCGTTACGTTGCGACTGCTGGCTGCTACTTCTGCGGGCTCTCTCGGGACCCCGACCGCCTGACTCTAACGCCAAGGGTCTGACAGTTTTGACTAGGACACGACGGCCAACCGACCCGTCCCTGAAATCAGCCCGAGAGAAAGCTCAACCGCACCGTCCGTCGCGGATTGTCGACATTGCTGTCGATCAAGACGATGCTCTGCCAGGTGCCCAGCGCAGGTGCGCCGTGGACGACCGGCAGCACGATTGATGGCGTGACGAAGGCAGGCAGAACGTGATCACGGCCATGCCCGGGCGAGCCATGCGAATGCGCATATCGGACGTCGAGGGGCCAGAGTCGATCGATCGTCGCGGCGAGATCGTGCTCGCTGCCAGACCCGGTCTCGATCAACGCAACCCCAGCGGTGGCGTGCGGTACAAATACGTTCAGCAGCCCGTCGCCCAGGCCGCTGCAAAAGTCGGCCACCGCCTCGGTCAGATCAGTCACCAGTTCCGACCCGCTACTGACCTGAAGTTCACGAGTGTGCACGGCGCTCGCCCTCGACGCCTGCGCGCACGATCTGCAGTGCGTGCTCGAGGTCGGCCGGATACGTGCTGGTGAACTCGACCCAGTGGCCGTCACCCGGGTGTGCGAAGGCGAGCCGCACCGCGTGCAACCACTGACGCGTCAGCCCGAGCTTCGCCGCGAGAGTGGGGTCGGCGCCGTACGCAAGATCGCCTACGCAGGGATGGCGCAAGGCAGCCATGTGCACCCGGATTTGATGCGTGCGCCCGGTCTCGAGCTTGACCTCGAGCAGGCTCGCCATCGCGTGACCTTCGAGCGTCTCGTAATGCGTGATGCTCGGCTTGCCGGCGGCCACCACAGCGAACTTGTAGTCGTTGACCGGATGACGATCGATCGGGCCGTCGATAGTGCCGCGTGCCGGATCCGGGTGACCCTGAACAAGCGCGTGGTAGGTCTTGTCAACGGTGCGATCCCGGAAGGCCTGCTTCATCATCGTGTACGCGTGCTCGCTCTTCGCGACGACCATCAACCCGCTGGTGCCGACGTCGAGTCGATGCACGACGCCCTGGCGCTCCTGCGCCCCGGAGGTCGACACGCGGTAGCCGGCGGCGACGAGGGCACCCACGACGGTGGGCCCATCCCAGCCAGGGCTCGGATGGGCCGCAACGCCGACCGGCTTGTCGACGACGACGATGTCGGCATCGTCGTAGACGATCAACAGGTTGGCGACTGGTGTCGCGACGATCGACGGTCCTACAGCTGCGACTTCGGGCAGTTCGACCTGTAGCCACGAACCCGCCGTCACCCTGTCCGACTTGATGGGTGTCGAGCCGTCCAACTGCACGCGGCCCTGCCCGATCAACTCCGCAGCGCGGGTTCGCGAGAAGCCGAAGAGTCGGGCAAGCGCCGCGTCGAGACGCTCGCCTTCGAGGCCTTCGGGCACCTCCAACGCCCGAACAGTGCCTGGCTCGAACGCGGCCGTGCTCACGATGCGGCCGTGCTCACGATGCGGCCGTGCTCACGAGGCGGACCTGCTCACGAGTCGGGCTCGTCGGGGCTGGGCGTGGTGCCCGCCGCCGCCGTCCCGTTCATCTCGTGCCGGCCCGGCTGCGGCTCAGAGGGTCGGCGCGGCGAGCGGGCCACCGAGCCGTCGAGCTGGCGACCCATCAAGGCGAGCAGGACGGCGAGCACACCGCCGATGCTGATCGCCGAGTCGGCAAGGTTGAACACAGCAAAATGTGGGAGCTGAATCCAGTCGACAACGTAGCCGCGCATCACGCCGGGCGAGCGAAGGAGCCGGTCGATCAAGTTGCCGGTCGCCCCGCCGAGCAGCAACCCGAGCACCACCGCCCACGGCCTGCTGAACAGCCGCCGCGAGGTGCGCAAAATTACGACGATCACGGCGATGGCGACGATCCCGAACAGGTAGGTCGCACCGGTTCCGATGCTGAACGCCGCACCCGCGTTGCGGGTGTAGTCCAACGTCAGCAGGCCGCCCAGAAGACGTACAGGTGCCCGGTCTGACAGCTTGGCCACCACGATGATCTTGGAAATGACGTCCGCCGCGATGACGACGGCAGCCACCGCGAACAGCACGCCAACGTGGCGTCGCCGACCCGCGATGACGGTCGAATCCGGCTCGGTGCTGGCTCCTGGCCCGCTTAGCGACGTTCCTCGCGTTGTTTGCATGACACACACAGGGTCGCACGAGGGTTGGCCTGAAGTCGAAGCTTGCCGATCGGGTTGCCGCAGTTCTCACATCGGCCGTAGGTGCCGTCTTCGATCCGGCCGAGCGCGTGTTCGGTCTGAACCAACAGGTCACGTGCGTTGTTGGCCAACGACATCTCGTGCTCGCGCTCGAAGGTCTTGGTACCTGCGTCGGCCTGATCGTCACCTGCGCCGTCGCCGCCATCGCGCAGCCGATCGGCAAGCTCAGACTCGGCGATCTCAATCTCACCGCGCAGCCGCTGGGCCTCGGCCTTGAGCTCGATGCGGATCGCCGTCAACTCCTTCTTCGTCCACGGCTCGTCAGGGATCGCCGGAGGCGCGGGCGGCAGCTTGGGCTTCATGGGCTGCGCCGGAGCAACGCGAGCAACCGGTGGCGCGGCAGCAGGCGCGGGGGCGGCAGGGGCCGCGGCAGGACTTGGTCCAGGCGTGGTCGCTGTCGCAGGCGCCGCCTTTGCCGGTGCTGTCTTGATCGGTGCTGCCTTTGTCGGCGCGGCGGGCGCGGGCGGGGGCGCGACGGTGCTCTTCGCCAGAGCCTTGGCGGGCGCAGCCTTGGCGGGCGCAGCCTTGGCGGGCGCAGCCTTGGCCGACGCAGCCTTGGCCGACGCAGCCTTGGCTGACGCGACGTTGGCCGGCGCTGCCTTCTTAGCGGGTGCAGGAGCCTTCACGGGCGCGGCCTTGGCCGGTGCGGTCTTCTTTACAGGCGCGACCTTTGCGGGCGCCGCCTTCGCCGCTACGACGTTCTTGGCCGGCGCTGCCTTCGTGACCGCCTTCTTTGCGGGCGCGGTCTTGGCGGCGACGGCCGTCTTTGCGGGCGCCGCCCGTTTGGCCGGTGCCGCCTTCTTGGCGGGCGCGGTCTTTTTCGCGGGTGCTGCCTTCTTCACGAGCACTGCTTTCTTGGCGGGAGCTGCCTGCTTTGCTGGTACTGCCTTCTTCAGCGGCGCAGCCTTTCGGGCGGGCGCGGCCTTCTTGACGGTTCGGGAGTTCACGGTCGGAGCCTTCTTAGCCGCCGGCCGGTTGGCTGCCGCCTTAGCGGGCGCCACCTTCTTGCCAGGCGCGACCTTCTTGCCGGCCGCGACCTTCTTGACCGGCGCGACCTTTCGAGCGGGTGCCGCCTTCTTGGCGGGCGCAACCTTACGCGCTGGAGCGGCCTCGCGCGCCGGTGCTGCCTTGGCGACGCTGAGCTTCGTCGCAGGTCGAGTGGCAGCCTTCGCGGGGTTCCTGCTCGCGGTAGTGGCACTAGACCGCGGGGCGGCCGAACGCGCGGCGCGCTTTGCTGCCATCTCAGAGGCCTTTCGATTGCTCGCGATCATGATCGCCGACAAGTCAGGCGAAGGATAAGGGCGGTTGCTGCCAGCGGCAACGTGACGCGCCGCCCGTTTCGTGCCGGTCCTGCTAGATCTGGTGGATACCGCCTTGCGGCTGTCCTAAGGTTTGCGGGTGATGCCAGAGGCCGTAACGCCAGCCACCGCAACTCCAGACGCAATCCACCGGCCGGACACAGGCGAGTCGATCACGACCGCGGTATTCGATCTTGGTGCGGTCCTAATCGACTGGAATCCACGGTACGTCTTCCGCTCGATGTTTGCGGACGAGGCGGCAATGGAGCACTTCCTGGCCACGGTCGCCACCCCCGAGTGGAATGCCGAGCAGGATCGTGGCCGCACGCTAGCCGAGGCCACTGCGATCTTGGTCGCCGAGCACCCGGAGCACGCTGACCTCATCGAGGCCTACTACGGCCGCTGGGACGAGATGGTGGGCGAGCCCATCGCCGACACCGTCGCACTCGTGAAGCAGCTCAAGGCGGCCGGGGTCCGGCTGGTCGCGTTGACGAACTGGTCGGCCGAGACCTTTCCGCGCGTCCGGCACCGACTTGGGTTCCTCGACGACTTCGACGCGGTGCTGGTGTCCGGCACTGTCGGGCTTATCAAGCCCGACCCGGCGATCTACCTGCTGCTCATCGAGAGGCACGCTGTCGACGTCCGGCATTCGATGTTTGTCGACGACTCGATACGCAACGTCGAAGCCGCGGCGTCGCTCGGGTTCGACGCGATTCATTTCCGCTTTCCGGAGCAGCTCGCCGAAGAACTGCGTCGGCGCGGGTTGATCATTCCCGTAGACTCGGTGGTCGCGGAAGGCGTCGAAGGGGACGAGTAGTCGCGCACGCAGGCACGAGCGATCCGGGGACGGTGTGAGCCCGGAGCTGAGCACGCGACGAAGATCACCCCTGAGCTGCTGGCAGAACGGTGCGGCCATCGGTCGTGCCCACTAGAGCCGGCGTCGCGAGACAAGAGCGGGACCTGAGATGGATCGCCTCGTAGGAGGATCCGTCCTTGGTCCAAGGAGGGTGGTACCGCGGGAGCGCGGCCGGTAGCGACCGGCACGGTCTCGTCCCTTCGCCGAAGACTGCACCCACCCCGGTGCGCCGACGACGGAGGTTTGATGTTCACCCCGATGCCCAACCAGGTCGACCTGCCAGCACTCGAACACGAGATCTTGCGGCGCTGGCGAGAGTCAAAGGTTTTCGAGCGCTCGTTGGCCGCGACGCAAGGCCGGCCGCAGTGGACGTTCTACGAAGGTCCGCCGACCGCCAACGGCATGCCCGGCACCCACCACGTCGAGGCGCGAGTCTTCAAGGATCTGTTCCCTCGGTTCAAGACCATGAAGGGCTATCACGTCCCGCGCAAAGCTGGCTGGGACTGTCACGGCTTGCCGGTTGAGCTCCAGGTCGAAAGGGAACTCGGCCTCAACGGCAAGAAGGACATCGAGGCGTACGGCATCGCTGAGTTCAACGCGCGATGCCGGGCGTCCGTGGAACGGCATGTCGACGAGTTCGAAAAGCTCACCGAGCGCATGGGCTACTGGGTCGACATGTCCAAGGCCTACCGCACGATGGACGCGAGCTACATCGAAAGTGTCTGGTGGTCGCTGAAGGCCGTCTTCGACAAGGGCCTGCTCGTTTCGGACTACCGGGTAGCGCCCTACTGTCCGCGCTGCGGCACCGCTCTTTCCGATCACGAGGTCGCCCAGGGCTACCTGAACGTGACAGACCCGAGCGTCTACGTGCGCTTTCCGGTGACCTCCGGCCCGTTCGCCGGGCAAGCCGATCTGCTGGTCTGGACGACGACGCCCTGGACGTTGGTGAGCAACACTGCGGTCGCAGTGCATCCCGACGTCGAGTACGACATCGTGAGCCTGTCGGCCACTGACGATGCACCCGCCGAAAGATTGGTGATCGCGAAGCCGTTGGTGGCAAAGGTGGTCGGCGATCGACCACACGAGATCCTGCGCAGTTTCAGCGGACGCGAACTGGAGCACTGGTCGTATCAGCGACCTTTCGAACTCGTGGACTTCGATGGCGAGCACGCGCACTACGTCGTCCTGGCTGACTACGTCACCACCGAAGACGGCACCGGGCTCGTGCATCAAGCGCCGGCGTTCGGAGCCGACGACTTGGCGGTCAGCCGCGCCTACAACTTGCCAGTCGTGAATCCAGTGCGACCAGACGGCACCTTCGACGAATCGTTGCCGTTAGTCGGCGGCATGCTCTTTAAGGCCGCTGACAAACCACTCGTTGCCGACCTGCGTGATCGAGGACTGCTGTTCCGCCTGACGCCTTACGAGCACAGCTATCCACACTGCTGGCGGTGCGACACCGCGTTGCTCTACTACGCGCTGCCGAGTTGGTACATCCGCACCACTGCGATCAAAGTCGAACTGCTCCGGGAAAACGAGCGGACGACGTGGCATCCCGGCACGATCAAGCACGGTCGGTACGGCGATTGGTTGCGCAACAACATCGACTGGGCGTTGTCGCGAAACCGCTACTGGGGAACGCCGCTGCCGCTGTGGCGTTGCGAGAACGGTCATCTGACGTGCGTCGCCTCGCGCGCCGAACTCGGTGAGCTCGTCGGCCGTGACTTGTCGGAGCTCGAGCCACATCGGCCTTACGTCGACGAGATCACCTTTGCCTGTAAGGAGTGCGGAGAGCGGAAGACTCGGGTACCTGAAGTCATCGACGGGTGGTATGACTCGGGCGCGATGCCGTTCGCGCAGTTCGGCTACCCGCATCTGGACGGCGAGGAATTCGCGAAGTCCTACCCGGCTGACTTCATAGCCGAGGCAATCGATCAAACACGCGGTTGGTTCTACACGTTGATGGCCGTCGGCACGCTGGTCTTCGATCAGTCCAGCTATCGAACCGTGTTGTGTCTGGGGCACATCCTCGCCGAAGACGGCCGCAAGATGAGCAAGCATCTGGGTAACATCCTCGAACCGATCGCACTGATGGACAAACACAGTGCCGATGCGTTGCGGTGGTACATGCTCGCTGGCGGCTCGCCGTGGTCGGCGCGCCGCATCGGCGACGAGGTGCTCGAAGACGTCGTGCGCAAGGTGTTGTTGACCTACTGGAACACCACCGCGTTCTTCGTGCTGTACGCCAACGCCAGTGCGTGGATGCCAGGCGCCGCACCAGTTCCGGATGTCGCGAAGCGACCGCTGCTGGATCGATGGGCGATCTCCGAACTACACGCCGCTGTGCTCGAGGTCGACGAAGCTTTGGAGGACTTCGATTCTGCCCGCGCAGGTCGCCGGATCGCGCGTTTCATCGACGACCTGTCGAACTGGTACGTCAGGCGGTCTCGTCGCCGATTCTGGGATGGCGATGTCTCCGCACTCGCCACATTGCACGAATGCCTCGAGGTACTCACCCGGTTGATGGCGCCCTTCACTCCCTTCATCACCGAGGAGATCCACCAGCGCCTTGTCAGCGACGTGTGGAGCGACATGCCGGACTCGGTTCACCTGCGCGACTGGCCGCAGGTCGACGGTGGGCTCGTCGACACAGTGCTAAGCGATCAGATGTCGCTCGTGCGCCGCCTCGTCGAACTCGGCCGCTCGGCGCGAGCCGAATCCAAAATGCGCACCCGCCAGCCACTTGGACGTGCCTTGGTGCACGCTCCGGGCTGGAACACGCTGCCGGGCGAGCTCAAGAGCCAGGTCATCGATGAGTTGAATGTGCGGGCGGTGGTCGCCGACGACGGCAGCGGGGACTTTCTGGTGGTCGACACCGTGGTCAAAGCGAACTTCCGAGCCCTCGGCAAGCGCTTTGGCAATCGGACCCAGGTAGTGGCGGCCGCAGTGGCGGCGGCCGACGCCGCAGAACTGGCTCTCGCGGTCGCGGAGACGGGCTCGGTAACTATCCCGGTCGACGGCGAACAGGTGACGCTGTCGGCCGATGAGCTCGTTGTGACTGAGACGCCAACGCTGGGGTGGGCAGTGGCCAGCGACGGGGGTTTGTCCGTCGCCCTGGACCTCGAACTGACCGAGGAGCTCCGGCGGGCCGGCATGGCACGCGAAGCCATCCGATTCGCCCAGGAGACCCGCAAGACCAGTGGTCTGGACATCAGTGACCGCATCGAGTTCTGGTGGCAGGCGGGCGACGACCGGCTGGTGTCGGCCCTACGCGAACACGAGGCGGCGATCGGTGCCGAAATCCTCGCGGTCACCCTCACCGAGGGCAGACCGAGTGCGGACATCACCCCCCACATCGACCCCGAACTCGGCCTGACCATCTGGATGCGGGTCGCGGGCGGCTGAACGGGATCGGCAAACGGGTGATATCGCTTCGCTGGTGGCCTGCGCTACGCGGGCGAACGCGCAAACACCCGTTCAGCCCAGTTAAGGTCGCGGGGTCATTGAGCCGATCCACACATCACCGCGGCATAAGTCGGCCGTAACACTCGACAGGGTGTCCGTAGACCGTTCGGGCGCCGCGACGGTTCGACCGTGAGATGGAGGGGCGAGATGGCGGCGGCACCATACTTCGGTCAACCAATGACCGCCGTGGCATTGCGACCCGGTGCAGTGGCAGTACCCGCGCTTGCGAGCCAGGTTCGGCCCGCGTTGGTACTACCTGAACGTGAGACTCGCGAGCTGATCGCCCAGGCCCGCACCTATGACGTCGGGCAGGGCGGAAACTTCGCCGCTGGCCCGGCGGGCATCCAGATCTGGAGCGGCGCCTTCGACGGGCCTGGCGGCAGCCGAGGGCACGCGCTGCACCTCGGCTCGGTCGACTGGAGCTACAACACCCCGGTTAAGCACTACGCCACGATCTATCGCGCCATGGTGACTGCCGAGGGTGTCGCTGCTGGAGAGACGACTGCGTCGATCCTGGCGCGCGTGCTAGCCCTAACCGGCCTGTCGCTGGACGGCACCCGTCTGACGCTGGCCACCCCGCCCGCCCGCGACCCATTCCG
>DATCFU010000179.1:0-39390 GCA_036509315.1 Acidothermaceae bacterium | reverse complement strand
CAGCGCCTCGTCGTCCGCCTTGAATTGCAACGCACCTATGGCTCAGTCCCACGCTGAGCCATAGGCGCGCCGTCCAGCAGCAGAGACTACGCCCGGTTCGCCAACGGCCAGGTCGGCACGACCGTCTTGGCGAACGTCGCGTTGGTGACGCCAGCGAACGAGGCGTACCACGCGAGTATCGCGGTGAGGAATCCGAACCAACCACCGATGTGAACCCAGTCCTTGCCTGACTGGCCGGTGGCGAAATTACCGATGGTCAGCAGGATGAACGTGATAGTCAACGCCACGAATACCGCCAGCACTGCGCCGCTGGTGCGCATCGCCGCGATCGTCATGTAGGCAGTGAAGATTGCCCACGAGAGCAGGAACAGTGCGACCGCCTTGTGCGCATCGCCAGCAGGGGCGAGGTGCGCCGCGTCGTACGTGACCAGCCAGTAGAACGCCAACCAGAAAGCACCGAAGGACGCGAACGCCGTCGCTCCAAACGTGTTGCCCTTGCGGAACTCCCACATGCCGGCCAGCAATTGGACGATGCCGCCGTAGAAAAGTGCGAGCGGCAACACTGCGGCTTCCATGCTTGGGTTAAGGATGTTCGTGTTGAACGTGCTCAGCACGAACGTGGTCATCGCGAAACCGGCGAGGCCGAGCGGACCTGGATCCGCGATGGATACTGCCGGCGCAGGCGCGACCGGCGTCTGAGTGGACACTGTGCCTCCTCGATGAGAACGGGGTCCTGATCAACATCTAGGCAGAGCCTGGGAGCGCTACCAGTCCTTCGCAACGGCTCCCTGCTCGTGGCGCGCCGAGTGGATCTTTTTGTGCGCCGAATGGTGGTAGTGATCGCCCAGTGGTCACGCGCGCCTCTTTAACCCACCGGCTTCCCGGCCTACTGTCGGGGCGTGAAGTCCGTAGCGCTGGGCATCGGTCTTGGCGTGATCGCCGTCGCCCTCGGCAGTTCGCTCTGGTTCTGGCGGCGCGGCAGCCGAGGGCTCGGCACACCTTTGCAGCGAACGACCTACGACGTGCTGCACACCGCCGGGTCGGCGGCGCGAGCGCTGCGAGCCGGGCTGACGCGGGAGAGCGCGGCGCGGTCGGCACCGGCCTTGCGGGCGCTGCTGGCGGCGCGGGCGACAGCGATCACCGGCACGAGCGGGCTGCTCGCGTGGGACGGCCCGGGGATCGACCACGCTCCCTCGGTTCTCGTGGGCGCCCGGCAGGTCCTGGCCAACGGCAAGGCCATGGCTCTCGGGCCGCGCGACCTGCGATGCGCCGACGGCGTCGACTGTCCACTGCGGTCGGGGGTCGTCGTCCCGCTCACCAGCGGCGGCGTCGTCGTCGGGACCCTCGTCGCGCTGGCGCCATCGACTCGAGCGGGACTGCTACGTGCCGCCGGTGAGGTGGCTCGCTTCGCGTCGACCCAGCTGGAATTGGCCGAGCTCGACAGTGCGCGGGCGCGCGCCGCCGAGGCTGAGTTGCGGTTTCTGCGCGCACAGATCTCGCCGCACTTCGTCTACAACGCCCTGACCGCGATCGCGTCGTTCATGCGCACCGACCCGGATCGGGCCCGCGACCTGCTGCTCGGTTTCGCGGATTTCATCCGCTATAGCTTCAGAAGTCGGGGTCAGTTCGCGACGATCGCCGATGAGCTACAGGCCGTCGACACCTACCTCGAACTCGAGCGAGCGCGATTTGGCGACCGGCTGCAGGTCGTGTTGCGAATTGCGCCTGAGGTGCTCGCCGTAGCGGTACCGTGCCTGCTCATCCAGCCATTGGTGGAGAACGCAGTGCGACACGGCCTCGAGAACAAAGAAGGCGTGGGCCACGTGACAATCTCGGCCCAAGACGGCGACGTCGAGTGCGTCCTTTCCGTCGAAGATGACGGCATGGGCATGGATCCCGAACTGGTGCGCCAGCACTTGTCCGGACGGCGGGACCACGGCGTCGGGCTCGTCAACGTCGACGAGAGATTGCGGCAGGTCTTCGGTGCCGATCACGGCATTACGGTAGAGACCGCATTGGGTGCCGGCATGAAGGTGACGGCGCGAATTCCCAAGTACCAGGCGGGAGTTCGTGCATCGTGACGGCGTCAGCACCGAACTGGTCCTCAGAGCCGAACGCTGCAGGCTTGCGAGTGCTCGTTGTCGACGACGAAGCCCCGGCACGTGCCGATCTCGAGTTCTTGCTGCGCGATCAACCGGCAGTGTCGGTCGTCGATGTCGCAGCCGACGCAACCGAAGCTCTTCGGCGCTTGCAGGACGAGCACTACGACGGGATGTTCCTCGACATCCGCATGCCCGGGCTCGACGGCCTCGAACTGGCCAGGCTGTTGTTGCAGTTCGCCGACCCACCGGTCGTGATCTTCGTGACGGCCTATGAGTCGCATGCTGTCGCGGCATTCCAGGCGCACGCGCGCGGATACCTGTTGAAGCCGGTGTCGGCCGATCGACTCTCCGATGCCGTGGCCCAGATTGCCGAAGCCAAGCGCCCACGACCCGCCACGCCGGCGGCCACCGACGGATCGCGCACGAGCGACGATTTGCTGGTGGTACCAGTTGATGTCAACGGCCGCACCTTGATGGTCGAGCGTGCTGACGTCTGCTGGATACAGGCGAACGGCGACTATGTGCGCCTGCACACTGTGCACGGCGGTGCGCACCTGGTGCGTTTGCCGCTGTCACTATTCGAAGAGCGCTGGGCCGATCACGGTTTTGTTCGCATCCACCGCAGCCACCTGATTGCGTTGCGGTACGTGGTCGAGATCCGCACGGGGGCAGCAGGAGCTGCCGTCGTTCGTGTCGCCGGCCAAGACCTCGCCGTGAGCCGGCGGCACACGGCTGAGTTGAAGCGCCGACTGTTGCGCGTGCAACACGGCGGCGCTCAGCACGGTGGCCGGCAGCAGTGACACCTCAACGTTGCCGACGCCGGTGACCGAACCCCCGCCCCCCGTTCGCCCCGTGCGGACGACGGTGCGCTCGACGGGCGTCGTCGTGCCGCGGCGCGATACCGAGTCGCAAGCTTTTGACGAGCACACTGCGTACAGCGATGTTTTGTTGCACTCGCTGATGCGTGCACAGTTCGGCCTCACTTTGGGATTCATCGCGCTCGCGGTCGGCGTGCTGATCTCGCTGCCGCTCGTCGTCAGCCTGGTGCCGTCACTCAACGACAAGCACGTGTTCGGCCTGCCGCTCACACTCGCCGTCCTCGGCATCGCCGTGTATCCGGTGCTCGTCATCATTGCGATCGCCTACGTCAGGCTGGCTGAGCGCACCGAGCGTCACTTCTTGGACTTGGTCGAGAAGCTTTGACGGTCGCGCCGCTCGCACTTGCCGCGATCATTGTGGTGACGCTCATCACCATGATCGTCGGCGCGCTCGGTATCCGCGTCGCCCGAACTCCCGACGACTTCATGGTGGCCGCGCGCGCGGTGCCACCGTTTCGCAACGCCGCGGCGATCTCGGGTGAGTACCTCTCAGCGGCCTCGTTCCTGGGGGTCGCCGGACTGATTCTCAAGGACGGCTTGGGAATGCTGTGGTATCCCGTCGGTTACGCGGCGGGCTACCTGATGCTGTTGCTGCTGGTCGCGGCACCCCTTCGAAGGTTTGGCGCGTACACGATCCCCGACTTCGCCGAAGGACGTCTGGGCGAGCCGCGATTGCGCAAGGTCGCAACCGCGTTCGTCCTCGTCATAGGGTGGTTCTACCTGCTGCCACAGTTGAAGGGCGCCGGCCTGACCCTGAACGTCCTACTCGGTACGCCGTACTGGGTTGGTGTCGGAGTGCTAGCGATCGTGGTGACCAGCAACATCGCCGCGGGTGGCATGAAAGGTGTGACATTCGTTCAAGCGTTGCAGTACTGGATCAAGCTGGTGGCAATCGCCGTCCCCGCTGTTGTGTTGCTTGCTGTCGTTGGTGGCCTGCACCGCCAGGCGCTGACAAGGCCGGCGCCACCAGTATTTGCGACAGAGACAACTGTTCACGTGCAGACGTCGGTCGACATCAACGTGATCTCGCCGGTGACGGTGACGGCCCACGGAACGATCGAGGGCGTGAGGGTCGATGGCCCGCTGAAGTTGAATCCGGGAAAGTATGAAGTGAAGGACGGCGCGGTGCTGGTGTTTCCGGCCGGGGCGACCACTCCACACGCGATCGGGTTGCCGGTCCTGGACGGGAAATCGTGGGTGTCGCCATTCGTCGACGCTGGCCATCGCGGCGCGCATCCACTTGCGGCGACCTACTCGCTGATCGTGGCGACGTTCCTTGGCACGCTGGGCTTGCCGCACATCCTTGTTCGCTTCTACACCAACCAGGATGGTCGAGCTGCCCGTCGCACGACAGTCATCGTGTTGATGCTGCTTGGCGTCTTCTACGTTTTCCCTGCAGTGTTCGCGGTACTCGGTCGGCTGCGTGATCCGAGCCTCTACCTCACCGGCCGAACCGACTCCGTGGTGCTGGTGCTCCCGCATGCGCTGATCGGCGGTGTCGGCGGCTCGGTGCTTGGTGCCCTCGTCGCCGCTGGCGCGTTCGCGGCCTTCCTTTCCACGTCGTCTGGCCTGCTGGTCAGTGTCGCCGGCGCGATGGCTCACGACCTGATGCGCGGCGGAGTCCGCACCTTCCGCCGGTGTGCCGTTGTGGCAGGTGCGGTCGGTCTGGTAGCCGGGCTCCAGGTGCAGAGTTTCGACTTGAACTTGCTAGTCGGCTGGTGTTTTGCCATCGCGGCGTCGACCTTCTGTCCGCTGCTCGTTCTCGGCATCTGGTGGCGGCGGCTGACCTGGGTCGGAGCGATTGCCGGGCTCGTGCTTGGCGGCTGCACGTCGTCGGTCGCCATCATCTTGACGATGGCCGGCGTGGGTCAGCGCGGGTGGCCGGCGGTGCTACTCGGGCAGCCAGCGATCTGGACAGTGCCGCTCGCGTTCCTCGCGATGATCGTTGTCTCCCGCGCGACGCCCTCGTATCTGCCGACGGACCTCGAGGCGAAGCTGCTTCAGCTGCACCTGCCCGAGGCGCTACGGCCCCGCCACCCGTCATTCGGCGAGACCTAGGCCTCTACTGTTTGCGCGAAGAGGCGCAGCGCCTGATCGAAGGACAAGACCGAGAGCTGGACGACGTCTGCCAGCAACTCACCAACTGACGCGCACCGACCTCGCCCCCGTCGTCCACCTAAACCCCTCCGCCGTCCGCGCCCGCCACTCCTCAAAGATGCATGTGCGCGTTGCGGGTTGGAAAACCTGAATGTCTGAGGAGTCGGGCCAGAACTGTGCGGGACGGACGGCGAGACGGCGGGCGGGACGGCGGGGCGGTGCGGGTTGGAGGGCCGTTCAGCCGACGCGCAGGGCGAGGGTTAGTGCTTCGACGGTGAGCAGCGGGTTGGCGTTCGCGTCGAGCGAGGTGCGGCAGGCCAACACCGCCGACAACCGCCGCACGGTCGACTCTGCCGACGACGACGCGGCCAACGAGGAGATCGCCGCCGACTCATCGATGTTCGCGATGTCGACACCCGCCCCTAACTGCACGACAAGCACGTCGCGGTAGAACCCCGCGAGGTCGGTCAGCGCCCGGTCGAGTGCGTCGCGCTGGGTTCGGGTGGCGCGCGACTTCTGCCGGCCCTCGAGATCCTTCAACGCTGCCGCCGCCGAGCGCAGTGCGCCTCGAGCAGCGGCACCACCGCCGGCAGCAGAACCGCGACCGAGCCCGGTCGCCGTCCCGCCCTCGCCGAAGGCTTCTTTGTACGAAGCGGTTTCGGCGTCGTCGAGCGCCGAAGTCACCTCCGCCGACTCGGCACCCACGGCCTTGACCAGCGCACCGGCGGCCGCGAGGCAGCCGCCCACGTCAGCCAAGGCGGAAGGCAGCTGCAGCACTGAGTGCCGCCGTGCCCGCGCTGCTTCGTCGGTTGCGAGCCGGCGCGCGCGCCCGACGTGACCTTGCGCCGCGCGCGCCGCGAACTCCGCGACGTCAGCAGCGACTCCATCGCGCGCCACAAGCACCGCAGCGACCGCGTCGGTCGGTGGCGTGCGTAGCGCGACGACGCGGCAGCGGGAGCGGATCGTCACCACAAGGTCTTCGGCTGACGGCACGCACAACAGCCACACTGTGCGCGGCGCCGGCTCCTCGATCGCCTTCAACAACACGTTCGCAGCGCCCTCGGTCAACCGGTCAGCGTCCTCGATCACGATGACCTGCCAGTGGCCACCGGATGGCGCGAGCGCGGCCCGACTGACAAGGTCGCGGGCCTCTCGTACACCGAGAGATAACCCTTGCGGCGCAACGATTTCGACGTCGGCGTGGGTGCCGGCGAGCACGGTGTGACAGCCCAAACAAACGCCGCAGCCGGGTTCGATATCACCACCGCCGCTTATCGCGGCCGTGCATTGCAACGCCGCCGCGAACGCGCGCGCCGCAACCGACCGGCCCGAGCCCGGCGGCCCGGTGAACAACCAGGCGTGTGTCATCGCGGCGCCGGGCACAGCAGAAAAGCTCGCGTCGGGCAACGCGGCCGGCGCATCGGCAAGAGCACCGAACAGATCGCCGCCCAGATCGCTGGCCCACGCAACTTCGGCAGCCGAGATCGCGACCGACCGCAGGAGTGCGACCACCCGCTCTTGGCCGACGAGATCGTCGAAGACACTCACCGGCGGCCGACTTTCAGTTGAACTGTGGGTTGAAGGTCAGGTGAGAGCTCGGGCACGAAGTCGGCGATCCTCCGCACGATCAGCTGGTGAATCGTGGCTGAGGGTAGCCGGGCGTCGATGACGAGGTAGCGGTCGGGCGATGCCTCGGCCAGTTCGCGAAACGCGGCCCGAACCCGCTCATGAAATGCGTCCGACTCGGCTTCGAGCCGGTCGGGAATCTCGTCGCGAACCGACGTTCGGGCAAGCCCTTCGTCGACTGGGACATCGAGCAATACCGTCACGTCTGGCCGCAACCCCGACGTGGCGAATTGCGACAACCGCTCGATCTCACCGGACGACAGCGAACGGCCGACACCCTGGTAGGCCAGCGAAGAATCGACGTAGCGGTCACTCACGACGACGGCCCCCCGCGCGAGGGCCGGCCGGATCACCGTGGCGACATGCTGCGCACGGTCGGCCGCGTACAGCAATGCCTCGGCCCGTGGCGCGATCTCACCGCTGTCGGGGTCGAGCAGCAGCTGGCGGAGCTGCCGCCCAATCGGCGTCGCACCGGGCTCACGTGTCGTGACGACCTCGTACCCGCGCTCGGCGAGCCACGACGCGAGCAGCTTGCTCTGCGTCGACTTGCCGGCGCCCTCACCACCCTCGAACGCCACGAAAAGCCCTGTCGTCACGCCACGGCCCTCCAACGGACGCCAACCGCGCAATGCAGAGATGAGGTCGCGCCGCAGTGACACGTCGCGATCGTCCATCTGACGGTAGGCGATCACGCCGACAAGGAAGGCAATGATCCCCGCACCCAGCAGGGTGAACGCCGCGCCGTCCTGGCGCAGCACGACCCGCTTGATGTGCAGCGTGTGCACACCGATTGCCCCGGAGATGAACGGGCCGGCCGCAACCATGAGCAGCAGATCGACCTGCATCATCGACTGCAGCGTCGCCCAGGTGCGGCCGCGCTTCTCGTCCTCGACCTCGAGGCCGAGCAAGGTGTATCCGGTTACCCAAGCCACACCAGAGAATGCGCCCATAATCAGCGCGCCGAGCACCACCAGCACCAAGTTGTGGACGATCGCGGTCAACGCGAGCGTGGCGCCCGATGCGGCAATGGAGAGCCCGAACAGGCGGCGTCTCGAGAGTCGACGGAAGAATTTCGGACCGAGAAACATACCGAAGGCAAGGCCCACGAACACCGACCCGAACATCGCGCCATAGGCAGGGTCACCGCCGCCCAGGTCGAGCGTGTACCTCTTTGCAAGGCCGACAACGACGCCCGCGGCCGCGAAGGCGCCGAGCATGCCGACGACCAGCCCGCGCACCACCCTGGTCTGGCCGATGAATTGCCAGCCTTCGGCGATCGCGCGAATCACCGAAGGTTGTGAGATCGGCACCACCTCGGCGCCGTTTGCGGATTCGGCGCGCTGTCGTCGTCCGCCCTGGTGAGAGATTTCACGCAAGGTGAAGATCGTCCCCGCCGAAACGAGGAACGTCGAGGCGTCGAAGTACAGCGCAAGGTCGATGCGGTTGGTCGTGAAGAACGGCCACGCGTGACTGATCACGCCGGTGAACAGCGAGAGCAAGGCGAACACCAGCGCGGCTACGGGAGCCGATCCGTAGGTCGTCAGCAGGCTGAGCTGATTGGCCTGCTCGAGTTGCTCGCGCGGGACTAGGTTCGGAACGGTCGCTTCCTTGGCCGGAATCCAGAACAGGCTGAGGGTCTCGATCAGGAACGTCGCGACGAACAGCCACCACAATGTGTGCACGATCGGGATCGAAACGTAGAGCGAGAACCGGCCGATGTCCGCGATGACCATCGTGAGGCGTCGGTCGAGCCGGTCGGCGAACGCACCAGCGAGTGGAGCAAGAAGCACAGCGGGCAGCAGCCGCACGAACACGACGAGGCCGACCGACGAGTTCTGTACGAAGTAGGTGTGATGGACGGCAAGTTCCGCGGCCAGTGCCGTCTGGGCGAGGAAGCCGAGCCAGTCACCAAAGCTCGACAGGGAGAGCGCGATCCAGAGTTTGCGGAACGCCTTGATGGCGAGCACACCGCGGATGCCACTGACCTCGCCGACCCCGGTGCGGGCAGCCTCGACATACGGCGCCGGAGGCGGCACCGCGCCGAAGATGTCCTCGGAGATGGCTTCAACTCCCCACTGCCGGGAACCGGTCGCGACCTCGTGCCGGAACGGGTAGCGGCCTGCACTCGCACCGCCGGACACGCCAGTATCTCGCGTCCGAGGCGTCAGGTCCGCTTCGCGGGCGCCTTCTTGGCCGTCTTGCGGGCGGTCGACTTCTTGGCTGAGGTCTTCGCAGTAGTTTTGCTCGCGGTCTTGGTCGCGGTCTTCTTGGCCGGCTTGCGCGCCGCGACCTTCTTCGGCGCGGGGCCCCGCGCCCGCTTGTCGGCCAGCAGCTCAGACGCCCGTTCGAGCGTGATGGCGGCCACGTCGTCGCCCTTGCGAAGGGTGGCGTTGGTCTCGCCGTCGGTCACGTAAGGACCAAAACGACCATCGCGGACGACGATTGGTTTCTGATTTGCCGGATCGACACCGAGCTCGCGAAGCGGGCCGGCCGCAGCTGCCCGGCGTCCGCGCGGCTTGGGCTGGGCCAACACGTCGAGTGCCTGCTGCAGGCTGATGGTGAGGAGCTGCTCCTCGTTGTCGATCGAGCGCGTGTCGGAACCCTTCTTGACGTACGGCCCGTAACGCCCGTTGCTCGCGACGACCTCGTCGCCGTCGACCTCGCCGAGAATGCGCGGCAGCGTCAGCAACCGCAGGGCGTCGTCAATGGTGACCGTGTCGAGCGACATCGACTGGAACAAGCTCGCGGTGCGAGGCTTGACCTTCGAGTCTTCTGGCAGGATCTCGGTGACGTAGGGGCCGTAGCGACCGTCTTTCGCGACGAGCTCGCGACCCGAGATCGGGTCGAGGCCCAGCGGCCGGTCACCGCTCGGCTTGTCGAGTAGAGCCTGCGCGTATTCCTCGGTCACCTCGTCAGGCGCTATCCCGTCGGGCAGGTTCGCGCGCTGGCCGTCGCGCTCGAGGTAGGTACCGTAGCGCCCGACGCGCACGACGATGCCCGAGTCACCGAGCGGGAACGAGCTGACGTCTCGCGCGTCGATCTCGCCAAGCCGATCGTTCACCATCGCCTTGAGGCCGGGGTTGTCGTCGCCCGGCCCGCTCTTGCCGCCGACACCACCGACGCCGCCGTCGAGCGGGCCGCCGAAGTAGAAGTGCGTCAGCCACGCCGTGCGCGCTGTCTCGCCGTCGGCGATGCGGTCGAGGTCTTCTTCCATCTCGGCGGTGAAGTCGTAGTCGACCAGGTCGCCGAAGTGCCGCTCGAGCAACTGCACGACCGCGAACGCGAGGAAGGTCGGGACCAGTGCGCTGCCCTTCTTGAATACGTAGCCGCGATCAAGGATCGTGCCCATGATGCTGGCAAACGTGCTCGGGCGGCCGATGCCGCGTTCTTCCAGCGCCCTCACCAGGCTCGCCTCGGTGTAACGGGCCGGCGGGTTTGTCGTATGCCCGACCGGTTCGAGCGAGGTCGCGCGGGCGGTGTCACCCTCGGCCAAGTTCGGCAGCCGGCGCTCGCTCGTGTCGTCTCCAGCGTCGTCGTCGGTGCTCTCCACGTAAGCCTTCAGGAAGCCCTGATGCACGATCACCGTGCCGGACGACGAGAACTCGGCATCATGACTTGTGTTTGTCGCATCCGGCCGGGTCGTGCCACCAAGACGCATGGTCACCGTCTGGCCGGTGGCGTCGGTCATTTGCGAAGCGACCGTGCGCTGCCAGATCAGCTCGTAGAGTCGGGCCTCGTCGCCGGTGACTTGCCCGGCGAGCTCGCCCGGCGTGGCGAACCTGTCACCACTCGGCCTGATCGCCTCGTGCGCCTCTTGCGCGTTCTTGACCTTCTTCTCATACCGGCGGGGGACGTCGGGCAGGAACTCACTGCCATACAGCTCGCGCACCTGGTTGCGCGCCGCGTTCAACGCCGTCTCCGACAGCGTCGTCGAGTCGGTACGCATGTAGGTGATGTGGCCGTTTTCGTACAGTCGCTGGGCAATGCGCATCGTGGTCTGGCTGCTGAACCGGAGCTTGCGGCTGGCCTCTTGCTGCAGCGTGCTCGTCATGAACGGAGCAGCTGGGCTACGCCGATACGGCTTGCTCTCGACGCTGCGCACCACGAACTCGGTGTTGCTCACGCCCGTTGCCAGCTCGGTGGCTGTCGCCTCGTCGAGGTGGACCAGGTTCTTCGTCTTCAGGACGCCGACGGAGTCGAAGTCACGGCCCTGCGCTACGCGTTGGCCATCGACCGCCGCGAGCGTCGCCTCAAAGGTCGGCGTCGTGTCGAAGACCGCGTTGACGTCCCAGTAGGACGCGCTGCGAAACGCGATGCGGTCGCGCTCGCGGTCGACGACCATGCGCGTGGCCACGCTTTGCACCCGCCCGGCCGACAGCCGCGGCATGACCTTCTTCCAGAGCACCGGGCTCACTTCGTAGCCGTAGAGCCGGTCGAGGATCCGCCGGGTCTCCTGAGCATCGACGAGCGCCTGGTTCAGCTCTCTGGGGTGCTGCGCTGCTTCGCGAATGGCGTCGCGGGTGATCTCGTGGAAAACCATCCGGTGGACCGGCACTTTTGGGTTGAGTACCTCGAGCAGGTGCCAGGCGATGGCCTCACCCTCGCGGTCTTCGTCTGTTGCGAGGTAGAGCTCGTCGACGCCGGCCAGCGCCGCCTTCAGCTTGGCGACCTGCTGGCGCTTGTCGGCGTTGACCACGTAGAGCGGCTCGAAGCCGTGGTCGACATCAACGCCAAGACGCGACCATGACTCCTTCTTGTATTTAGCGGGGATATCAGCGGCCGAGGTCGGCAGGTCGCGGATGTGCCCGATGCTCGACTCGACGACGTAGTTGGCACCCAGGTACCCGGCGATCGTCTTCGCCTTGGCTGGGGACTCCACAATGACCAGACGGCGGGTGTCGTCGTCGGATGCAGCGGGAGTGCTGGCGCGCGCCACTACGGGTGCTCCTCATCGGTGGTCAAGGGGTCTATCGGACGCCAGCAGTGGTTGATTCAGGGCTGGTTCAGGGGTCAAACAGGTGCCGGCGTCCCGAGCCACGGTAACCGCTCGCCACCACCGACGTGGCCACTGACCCCGCGACGGAGCAATTCGCCGCGCGACGGTGGGTCCGTCGGCGTTCGACCTGTGACTCTTTTGCCGCCCTCGCCGGGCGGCCGTCAGAGCACCGCTAGACCGCGACGGCGGACGGCGTGTCTTCGTCTTCGCCGGCACCTACGGCGACGCTGCGGCGCTTGGAGATGACCACCGACGCGGCGATGATCGCGAACGCCACCACGGCGATGATGATGCGCAACGGCGCGTTGTGGTGGGTGCCCACGGAGTACCGGACGATCAGCGGCGCAATCAGCAGGGCGACCAGGTTCATCACCTTGAGCAGCGGGTTGATGGCCGGGCCAGCGGTGTCCTTGAAGGGGTCGCCGACGGTGTCGCCGATGATGGTCGCCTCGTGGGCTGGCGAGCCCTTGCCGCCGTGATTGCCTTCCTCGACCAGCTTCTTGGCGTTGTCCCACGCGCCACCGGAGTTCGCGAGGAACACCGCCATCAGCGCGCCAGCGGCAATGGCGCCGACGAGATAGCCGGCGAGTGCGCCGACTCCGAGCGCGAAGCCCGTCGCGATCGGCGCGAGCACGGCCATCAGCCCAGGAGTCGCGAGCTCACGCAGCGAGTCGCGGGTAACGATGTCGACGACCTTGCCGTACTCCGGCAGCGCCGTCCCTTCCATGATCCCGACGATCTCGCGGAACTGGCGCCGCACCTCGTACACGACGGCGCCGGCCGCGCGCGCCACTGCGCTGATGAGGAGGCCTGAAAAGAAGAACACGACCGCTGCGCCGATGATCGCGCCGACGATCACGTTGGGTGAGGTCACGTCGGTCGACAAGCTCGCCGCCGTGATACCTGTTACGTCGGACGCCGATGTGCCGGCCTTCGCGAGTGCGTCGCTGATGGCTGACGTAAAGGAGCCGAAGAGCGCGGTAGCGGCGAGAACCGCGGTCGCGATCGCGATGCCCTTGGTGATGGCCTTGGTGGTGTTGCCGACGGCATCGAGCTGCGTGAGGACCACGGCGCCTTCGCCCGTCACGTCGCCTGACATCTCGGCGATTCCTTGGGCGTTGTCTGAGACCGGCCCGAAGGTGTCCATCGCGACGATGACACCGACGGTGGTGAGCAGGCCGGTGCCCGCGAGTGCGACGGCAAACAGCGACAACAGGGTGATGCCGCCACCGAGCAGGAACACGCCGTAGACGGCGGCCGCAACGATCAGTGCCGCGTACACCGCCGACTCGAGCCCGACCGATACCCCAGCGAGGATCACGGTCGCGGGCCCGGTCAGCGAGGTCTTCCCGATGTCGCGCACTGGGCGGCGATTCGTCTCGGTGAAGTATCCGGTCAGCTGCTGGATCACCGCGGCGAGCACGATCCCGATGACCACGGCGATGAGCGCGAACACCCTCGGGTTACCGGAGTGCGAGGCAATGTCGGAGTTGGTCAGGCCCTTGAGCCCGGAGAACTTCGACGGCAGTTCGGTGAAGGCAAGAACGGCGACCAGGACGACGGAGAAGGCGGCCGAGATGAAAAAGCCGCGGTTGATGGCGGTCATGCCACTGCGGTCACCGGCGCGCGGCGAGACGGCGAAGATGCCGACGACGGCTGTGAGGACGCCGATCGCGGGCACAATGAGCGGAAAGACGAGACCGAGGTTGCCGAATGCCGCCTTGCCGAGGATCAACGACGCGACCAGCGTGACGGCGTAACTCTCGAACAGGTCGGCGGCCATGCCGGCGCAGTCGCCCACGTTGTCGCCGACGTTGTCGGCAATCGTCGCGGCGTTGCGGGGGTCGTCTTCGGGGATCCCCTGCTCGACCTTGCCGACGAGGTCGGCGCCGACGTCGGCAGCCTTGGTGAAGATGCCGCCACCGACACGCATGAACATGGCCAGCAGGGCCGCGCCGAAACCAAAACCTTCCAGCACCTTCGGCGCGTTCGCGCGGAAGAACAGCACGACGAGGCAGGCCCCGAACAGGCCGAGTCCCACGGTGAACATGCCGGCGACGCCGCCGGTGCGGAAGGCGATCCGCATCGCGCCGCGAGATTCACCGCTGCGTGCAGCCGCGGCGACCCGAACGTTGGCGCGCACGGCGAGCCACATCCCGGTGTAGCCGGTCACTCCGGAGAAGCCAGCACCAACCAGGAAGAAGAGCGACCGGCCGATGCGCTGCGTACCCGAATCGGCTGGGAGCAAGAGGAGAAGAAAGAAAACGATGACCGCAAATACGCCAAGGGTTCGAAACTGTCGCTTGAGGTAGGCGCTCGCGCCTTCCTGAACGGCCCCCGCGATCCGCTTCATGTTTTCGGTGCCCTGGTCGGCCGACAGCACCTCACGCACCAGCGCGAAAGCCACTCCGAGCGCCAGCAATGCCACGACCGCGACGACCCACACCCATGTGTAGTTGCCGCCCGTGACGCTGGTAGCGCCACTCGTCGCGCTGACCAGGTCTAGCCCGAGCATCTGTCCTCCTCGACCGCCGCTGCGCCATTGCAGAAGCGAGAAACCTGTGGACTCCGCGGCGCCGTCCGGCCAGATAGTTGGACGTCAAAGCGGATGCGGGAGTCTATGTCTCCCACAGTTGCCCTGGTAGGGCGTGTGTCGGAAGTCACGTCCTCGTGGGTCCATCGACCTCCGCAAGCGAGAAGCATCCGGAGTTATCCGATCGCCCAGGTCATGGTGACGACGGAGCCGGCCGCGAGGTACTCGACCGTCACGTCGTCGACAAGGCCGCTAATCACGGCCAGCCCGAGGCGTTCGTGGCCACTCAGGTCGACGCTGTCAACCCGGTCGTCGTCCTCTGTCAGGTCAAACGCGAGCTCGCCGTCGGCGTCGGGCGCCGGACGGCCGACCGAGTCGGCAACCTCGACGGAGAAGCTCGCCTCCTCCTCGATCAGCCTCAACTCGACGGGAGACGACGGTGCATGGGCCAGATTGAAGCGGACGGCCAACGAGCACGCCTCGCTCACTGCAAGCTTGATCTCGTCGAGCAGACCATCGGCGACCCCAGCCCGTCGAGCAACAGATGCCGCAATGAAGCGGGCCGTTCGGACGTGCTCAGGTAAGGGCGTGAACGAGACGGTCACGGTAGGCAAAGCGCGCCGCTTAGTCGGTAGCGGCGACGGCCTCATCGACCGACCCGTGGATCGGGAAAACCTTGGTGAGGCCGGTGATCCGGAAGATCTTAAGGATGCGTTCCTGCGTGCATACCAGGCGAAGCGACCCGTCGTGGGCACGGACTCGCTTCAGACCGCCCACCAGAACGCCAAGACCGGTCGAGTCGAGAAACTCGACGTTCTCCATGTCGACAATGATGTGGTAATTGCCGGCGGAAACCAGGTCGATGAGCTGTTCGCGCAGCTTGGGCGCGGTGTAGACGTCGATCTCGCCACCGACGACGACAACAGTGTGTTCGCCTTCGGCGCGGGTAGACAAAGACAGATCCACTGCATTCCTCCAGCTTGTAACCGCACGCGGGCAGGACCATCTAACGCCCGGCGGGCGCGGTGTGGAGCCATGAGTACCCGGCTAGCCACGAATCTAACCACGCCTGGCGTGATCTTCCCCAGTCGGTGTGGCGACGCGGACGTGCGAGCCTGCCCGCGCCGCCTCCGCATTCCGTCATCCTCCGATGCCAAACTGGGTTTGGTGTCCGCCGAGAACTACTCCTCGAATCCGCCGCCGAGACCGGTCGGCCCGGCGCGCTCGTGCGAGCACGTCCTCGAACGGTTAGTCCGCCCACCTGGTCGACGCGAGCGGGTCACCCACGTCGAGGTGATCGCCGCGAGGCTCGCCCGCTCTACGCCGTGGCCGGGCTGGGTCTGCCCGGAGATCGTCAGCGCGTATGCGCAGCTGGGGATTGAGTTCCCGTGGGAGCACCAGGTCGAGGCGGCAGAACTGGCCCGGCTGGGCCAGCACGTGGTCATCGCCAGCGGCACCGCGTCGGGCAAGTCACTCGCCTATCAGCTGCCGGTGTTGCAAGCGTTGACTGACGGGGCGCGCAACCGCGGACGACTCGAACCGGCGACCGCGCTGTACTTGTCGCCGACCAAGGCGTTGGCTGCCGACCAACTGCGCGCACTCGACGAGATCGCGCTGCCTGGTGTTCGGGCTGCGACCTACGACGGTGATACCCCCTACGACGAGCGGTCCTGGGTTCGCACGCACGCCAACTTGGTGCTGGCCAACCCCGACCTCGTGCACTGCTCGATGCTGCCGTCGCATCGGCAATGGGCGTCGTTCTTTCGCGGCCTGCAGTTCGTCGTCATCGACGAGTGCCACGGCTACCGAGGCGTTTTTGGTGCGCACGTCGCACAGGTCATCCGGCGGCTACGACGCGTCGCTGCTCGATACGGGTCTTATCCGGTATTCGTGCTGGCGTCGGCAACCGTGTCCGAGCCCGCGGTGTCGGCGTCCCGGCTGATCGGTCTCGAGGTCATGGCCGTTACCGACGACGCGTCGCCGCGAGGTGCCTCGCGTTTCGTCCTGTGGGAACCGCCGTTGATGGCGGTGACCGGCCACCGGTTTGACGCCGACCGCGACGACGACGGCGTGCCGCATGAGGCGACCGTGCGGCGATCGACGAGCGCGGAGACTGCCGACCTGCTGGCGGATCTGGTCATCGACGGCGTGCGGACTCTGGCGTTCGTCCGGTCGCGACGGGGCGCGGAGGCGGTCGCACTCGCGGCCCGTCGGGCGCTCGATGAAGTCGGCGGGAACTTGGGTCGGCAGGTCGCCGCTTACCGCGCCGGCTATCTCCCGGAGGAACGGCGCGTGCTCGAGCGCGCGTTGCGACACGGGACGATCGTCGGCCTCGCCGCCACAACTGCGTTGGAGTTGGGCGTCGACGTATCGGGCCTCGATGCGGTCTTGCTCGCCGGCTTTCCTGGCACTCGCGCGTCGATGTGGCAACAGGCCGGCCGGGCCGGGCGCGCCGGCCAGGAGTCGATTGCGGTGCTCGTCGCGCGCGACGACCCGCTCGACACCTACCTGGTGCACCACCCCGATGCGTTGTTCGGGCGCCCGGTTGAAGCCGCAGTCTTCGATCCGGACAACCCGTATGTGCTCGGGCCGCATCTGTGTGCGGCAGCAAGTGAGTGGCCGCTGACTCCCGAAGACCTTGAGCTGTTCGGGCCAACCGCAGGCGACGTCGTTGCTGATCTGGTCGAGCGCAGGCTGCTGCGCGCGCGGCCGACCGGATGGTTCTGGACCAAGCGCGAGCGCGCGTGCGACCTCGCTGACATCCGCGGCAGTGGCGGCGCACCGGCGCGCATCGTCGACAAGGCGACCGGGCAATTACTCGGCACGGCGAATGCGGCGGCCGCTGACTCGACTGTGCACACAGGCGCGGTCTACCTCCATCAAGGCGCGACCTTCGTGGTGCGGAGCTTCGACGTCGACGATGGTGTCGCACTCGTTGAACCTGCGGACGTCGATTACTTCACCTCCGCACGTGACATCACCGACGTGCGCATCACCGCCACGTCGCGAACAACGCTGTGGGGTGCAGCCGAAGTGAGCTTCGGCTCGGTCGACGTCACAACGCAGGTCATGTCGTACCTGCGCCGTCGCGTCGGCAGCGGGGAAGTACTCGGTGAGCAGGCCCTTGACCTGCCCGAGCGGCAGCTGTCGACGCGTGCTGTCTGGTGGACCGTCGGCGAGCAGCAGCTCGCACAAGCCGGGTTTGGGTGGGCCGATCTTGCAGGCGCCGCGCACGCCGCCGAGCACGCATCGATCGGCCTGTTGCCGCTCGTCGCCACATGCGATCGGTGGGACATCGGTGGGGTCTCGACCGCGCTGCACCAGGACACCGGTCGACTGACGGTCGTCGTCTACGACGGCTATCCGGGTGGAGCCGGATTCTCCGAACGTGGCTACGAGGCGGCCGCGATTTGGTTGACCGCAACCCGCGAAGCGATCGCCGCCTGTGCGTGCGACGCCGGCTGCCCATCGTGCGTGCAGTCGCCAAAGTGCGGCAATGGCAATGAGCCCCTCGACAAGTCGGGCGCGATCAGGTTGCTCGACACGCTGCTCGCGGATGCGCCTGCGCTGTCGGATGCATCTACCGAACCAGCCAGCGATCACGGGGTTGACGAGCCACACGTCGTCGTCACCCTGGCCCGGCCCGCGCACGCGCGCTGACCGCATCGAGCCCGAGACCGCCCAACCAGCTCAGTACCGGAATTGGAACGCGCGTGGTCACGTCGACGACCTGCCCGAGCACCTGACAGCTCGTCACGACGGCGTCGTTCGCCGTCGCGATGTCGCTCGCTGCGGCACACGCGCTCAGACCGCCGTCCGGATAGCTCGGGCCGCTGTCCGGGTAAGGGGTCACGTTGCTTCGAACGATCACGGAGGCGGCGGCCAACGCGCTCATGTCTGCGGCGGTCGCTGCACGATGCCGTGCGACTACTGCAACGCCGGCGAATACGACGCCGGCCACGCAGACCCAGAGCACCATCGCCAACGACAACGCCCACAGGCTCGCCGAGCCGGCGTCTTTCCTTGAACCGCGTTCAGCTGAACACGGCAACGCTGCTGGGGCATCGCGACGGTTCACGGTGCCGCCTCGGAGACGGTCGCTGCCATCGCCGAAACCGTTGGAGCTGCAATCGCAGCCAGTGGGCCGAGCCCGCCGCCGACACGGGCGCTCACCACGACGACGATCCGGCTGCCCTCGTGGTGCACGTCGATCTCAGCGCCCTGTGGAGCGGCTGCTGTCGTAGCGGCGACCACCATGGCGTCGGACTCACCCCGAGCCGCTGCTCTTGCGCCGTCTCTTGCCGCGTCGACGCACCGCAACTGCGCGCCGGCCACCGCGACCGACCAGAGACCGACCGCGAGCAGCAGGGCGAGCACTGGCAACACCATTGCTGTCTCTGCGGTGACATAGCCGCCGTCGCCACGGCCCCCGGCGCCGCCGTCGCGACCGTCACCACTAGAACGGCACGTGAAGCGCACGTGAGACCACGCCGGTCAGCAGGTCGAGTACCTGCATGCTGGTGATGACCTTGTAGAGCAATGCGGCGAATGCACACGCCGCGACGGTGCCAACGGCATACTCGGCCGTCGTCATTCCTGCATCAACGGCGGCTCGGATTGTCTTTGCCCGCTGGGCAATTCGCTTGATGAGTGTCATGTGATTAGCCAACCCGCCTGGCCCACCGACCGCGGTTCGCGCGACCAATCTGTGGAGACATTGCAGCCCTGTGCGCAACCGACCGCTCGTCGTGATTAGGACCACAATGCGTGCGCGAATCCGGCAACGACCGGTACGACGCCGACCAGCACGAAGGCCGGCAGAAAGCACGCACCAAGCGGCAGCACGATGGCGATGCCCGCGCGCTCTGCGGCAGCTTGTGCATCGGTGCGAAGCGTTCGCCGTCGATCGTCGGCAAGATGCACGAGGACGTCGGTCAGTGCCGCGCCCGAATGATGCGCACGAATAACCGCGCGAGCGATCGGTGCCCAGCGCGGGTCACTGAGACAGTTTGCCCACGCGGCTTCAACGGGCGCCCCGAGCACCGAAAGCCGCGCCACCGCCGACAGCATGTCGCCGACCTCGCCGTCGAAAGCTTCTCCGACCGCAGCGAGTGCCGGCGCAAGTGCAGCGCCAGCTGCAAGACACGCGGCAAGCAGGTCGAGGGCGCCCGGCAGTTGCCGCCCGACCGATCCGGCGGGCGCACGGGTGCGCCCCTGACGCGCGCCGCGTCGCAGAACTACGAACGTCGCGGCAGATCCGACCGCGCAGCCAAACACCAGGCCGCCGACGAACCCGGCCAGCAGACCAACCACCGCACCAATCGAGACGGCTGCCCGCCGCCCCGCCCCGCCGATACCGTCCGTCGTTGTTGGCCGAGTGAGGGAACTACGCACGCAATTCCGACTTTCGGCGACGTAATTCCTTCACTCGGCGGGCTCAGCAGTTCGAGGCACGACGCGTCAACCAAGCCGCGCCGCGCGACGTGCGATCCGGCGCGACCACACGACGCCGAGGGCATCGAGGACGACGGCGCCGAGTACACAGCCGGCGCCAAGCGCTGATCCAAAGAGGAAGTTGATCGGACGCGCGCCAATCGCCGTCCCGAGAAGGATGCCGATCACCGGCAGGCCCGCGAGCACATGCACAGTGGCGCGCGGGCCGGCCATGATCGAGGCAACCTCCCGGCTGAGATCGATCTCGTCCTGCAGCGCGTCGGCGACCCGATCGATCGCCGGCGCGAGCGCCGCGCCCGATGCCGCGGCCACACGCCAGCAGGCAACCAGCGCACGGAGTCCGTCGCAGCCCGGAGTTTGCGCGACGCGCGCAACGGCGTAGGCGAGATCGCCGTTATCGCCGCGGCGCCCAACCGCGACCGCTGACTGCAACGCGGCGCTCAGCCGAGGCGGGGCGGCCTGCACTGCGGCGGCGAACGCCTCTGCCGAAGCCCGGCCAGCGCGCAGCTCGGCTGCCATCGCCCGGCAGAGATCGACGATCGCTGTGCGGGTCAGCTGCAGTTCGCGAGCGCGGCCGAGCCCTCGCCACCGAGCCCACGCGCCAAGCGCCGCGATGTGATCGACGCGAGAGGTACCGCGCGCCTGCAAGCCACGCACGCTGACCGCGTCGAGCCTGGCCAGTGATCCGCTCACGTGTCGAGCACCCGGTCAAGCGCGGCGCGACCCGAATCGTCGACCCAGCGTCCCTCGCGGCGCCGCATCGCTGGCTGCACCTCGACGAGACCGTCAGCACGCCGAATCACTACACCGACGGAGTCGAGCACGCGATGGCCATCATGACCGCGCGCGAGATGGACCACCACGCGCAGGCCCGCGCCAAGCTGACTGTGGGCAGCTTCACGTGATAGCCCGGCGGCGGTGCATAGTGCCTCGACCCTGGCCGGCACGTCGACTACCGAGTTCGCATGCAGCGTGCCGGAACCACCGTCGTGCCCGACATTCAGCGCCGCTAGCAAGTCGACGCATTCGGCACCGCGGACCTCACCCACGACCAGTCGGTCAGGCCGCATCCGAAGCGCATGCCGCACCAGCGACCGCAGCTCAATTGCACCCGCACCCTCGATGTTCGGCGAGCGGGCCTCGAGCCTGACGACGTGCGGATGGTCAGGGCGCAGTTCACCAGAGTCTTCGACGATGACCACGCGCTCGCGCGCGTCGACGCAGCCGAGCAGGGTCGACAACAACGTGGTCTTGCCCGTGCCGGTGCCACCGGTCACGATGAACGACGCCCTCGACGTAACGACATCTGTCAGCAGTGCCGCCGCCTCGCGCGGCATCGCACCCATGTCGACGAACTCGTCGAGGGAGAACGCGCGGCGACGCGGAACTCGAAATGACAGACACACTCCGCCAGGCGCCACAGGCGGCAGGACCGCATGCAGCCGGACGCCGTCGGCGAGCCGGATGTCGGCATAAGGCATCGCGTCGTCGAGGCGACGACCGGCCGCCCCCGCCAGCCGAGCCGCCAACCGACGGATCTCGCGATCAGTGCCGAAGCGCACGTCAGCGCGCTCGAGCCCGTGACCGCGGTCGACCCATACTTCGTCGGGACCGTTGACCAGGACGTCGGTCACGCCGGGCTCGTGCAGCAACGCATCGAGCGGGCCGGCACCGACGAGCTCGCTGCGCAGCGTCTCGACGGCCGCGAGTACCTGCGCTGCACCGCGCAGGCCGGCCTCTTCGCGCACGAGCGCGGCCACCCGTGCGGTCGTTGGTGGCGTGATGTCGGCTGCGAGCCGACCACGCACCTTGGCGACCAACTCGGCGTCGAGCGTCATGGCGCCGCCATCGGACGCCAACCGACCGTCTGGACGTTGCTGGCGGTAGCTGCCCATTCGACGGGGACATCAGCCATGGGCTCGCGCAGCCGATCGTTAGGAAACGTCAACGACGCGAGGAGGTCTCGGCAGAACTGTGCGAGTGGTCCGCGGCCCTGGCCCGCCGGCGCCTCACCACGTTCGAGCCGCGCACCGAGATTCGACTCCGCTTTCAGGTAGCCAGCCAACGGCAGCGCTAGCGCATGCGCGACATCGATCGCCGCCAGGCCACCAGGTGCAGGACCCCTGACGACGACTCGGACGTCATCAACCGCGGCCGCGACCTCAACGGCGATACGGGCGCCGGAGGCTACGGCACGAACCTCTGCCGGAACGACGAGCAATGCGAGATCAGCGGCTTCCAGCACGACGCTGGTGGCGTCGTCAAAGTGACGGGGCAAGTCGACCACTGTTAGATCGCACACCCGAGCGGAAGCTCCGAGAACACTCGACATCGCGTCGGCCCGCAGATCGAGGGGATCGCCACGGTCATACGACAAGACCGCGAGCGAGCCCATGTGAGGCAACGCGGCGTGCAGCTCCTCGCCGCCGATGCGGCCAGTGGCACCAGCAATGTCGCACCAGCGCAAGCCCGCAGCGTGCTCGCCACCAAAGAGCAGATCAGCCCCGCCCCCGTAAGGATCCGCGTCGACGAGCATTGCCCGCCGTCCGCTTCGCATCGCCGTAACGGCGAGGGCAGCGGCGAGTGTGCTTGCACCCGCTCCCCCACGCCCGCCAAGTACGGCGACCGTAAGCCCCAACTCGGCGGACTCGTCGACCGCCTCGGCAAGTCGGGCGATGAGCCACGGCTCGGCGTCCGGCAACAACGCGACGTGCTCGGCGCCGACACCAACCGCCCGTTTCCAGATGTTGCCGTCGTCGAGATCTCGCCCCACGAGCACGACACCAACCCGGCGCCGAACCGACGTGCGGCCGAGCGCGATCGATACGTCGTCGCCGACGAGTACGAGGGTTGCTTTCGACCACCCGAGCCGGGCGCCAGCGGGATCGTGCGCGACATCGATGTCGACACCGGCCACCGCACCGAGCCGCAAGATGTCGTCGAGCAGGTCTGGATCGGCGGTCACTAGCAGTGGCCGGGGACTGGCAACGGAATCGGGCGAGATCGGCATGAGCCAACGATCAAGGTCCACGCGTACCGGCGGCCTGTCCAGCCTAGGATCTGTGGAGACGCAGGCTTGCTGAATCTCCTGGGGACAAGGTCGCGAGAAGGTCCCGGCAACGGTCCCGGCGCAATCGGTCCCGGGACATGGAACGGCCCCCGCCGGGGGGGTAGCGGGGGCCGTTCACGAAGGGTCCGACCCTGGGGGGAGAGCCGTACCGGGACTAACGTAAGGCAAGCGCCCCGATAAGCGCATCCCCCCTGTCGCAATCAATTCGTGACAAGAACAGTTTGTGACAAAAGGCCCACGTCGCCGCACGGGTGATCACGTGCGGCGTCTTATCCTCAGAGCATGAGTACCTCTGGCCGGCCGGCGGCGTTTTTCGACCTCGACAAGACGATCATCGCCAAGTCGAGCGTCATGGCATTCGGACGCCCCTTCTACCAAGGCGGCTTGATCAACCGGCGGGCGCTGCTCAAGAGCACGTACGCCCAGTTCGTATATCTGGTGGGCGGGGCCGACCACGACCAGATCGAACGGATGCGCGCCTACCTGTCTCAGCTGTGCAAGGGATGGGACGTCGAGCAGGTCAAGGCGATCGTCGCGGAGACGCTGCACGACCTCATCGATCCGCTGATCTACGACGAGGCGGCGGCCCTGATCGAGCAGCATCATGCGGCCGGCCTTGACGTCGTGATCGTGAGCACGTCAGGTATCGAGGTTGTCGAGCCCATCGGCGAGCTACTTGGCGCCGACCGCATCATCGCCACCCGCATGGTCGTCGAGGAGGGGCGCTTCACCGGCGACATCGACTACTACGCGTTCGGCGCGGCGAAGGCGGCGGCGGTCATCGAACTCGCCGCCGAGGAGGGCTACGACCTCGCGCAGTCGTTTGCTTACAGCGATTCGTCGACGGACCTCCCGCTGCTTGAAGCCGTGGGCTTTCCTTCGGTCGTCAATCCCGATCGCGCGTTGCGCAAGGAAGCCACCAGTAGAGGCTGGCCGGTGCTGAACTTTGACAACCCGGTACCGCTGCGTGCGCGCGTCGGCCTCGGTTCGCCGCGCAGCCCGGTCTATGCCGCCGCTGGATTAGGTGCGGGCATGGCCGCCGCCGGACTGGTCTGGTACGCACGCCGCCGCAGCAAGGACGGCGCCCCGCTGCGAGCCGCCACCAAGAACTGAATCGAATTCTGAGCGTCTTCCAAGTCGCAAGGCCCTTCCGATCGGGTCGGGTTAGGCGTAGAAACGAGGCAACGGGTCGGGCATCGCGAGGGGTCTCCCCTCGAGGTTCCGGATTCGCGCACGACACCTCAGGCACCCACGCGGAACCAGCCGAATCAGGCGGTCGAGTCGGGCGGTGGCTCCTCGGAGTCGCCTGCTCGCCGACACTTCGCAGGTGCACGCTTGGTAACCAGAGGATCGTGCGAGCAGCGGCGTCCCGTGCAAACGGGACGCCGCTCGCATGTGCTCCGTGCAGTAGGGCCAGGGTCAAGGGCCGCGTCCGCGAGGTTATTTGAGGCACCCACAGGTACTTGATTGGACGCCCAGGCGGTGCCAACTTGGTGCGGTACGAATTGAGATCGTTTCCAGTGCCACCTGCAGTGCCATCTGAACGAGACAAAGGAACGGAAGGCGCATCGTGACCGGAGCTGTTCCCGAGGCCAGCCTGTCGAACTTGTTGCACGAGACGAGGCGGTTCGATCCGCCGCCGAAGCTTGCCGCGGATGCGATCGCGAAGAAGGAAATCTACGCAGAGGCTGCGAAGGATCCCCTGGCCTTCTGGGAAAAGCAGGCGAATCGGCTGACGTGGGCGCAGCCCTGGGCACAGACTCTCGACTGGAGTGACGCGCCTTTCTCGAAGTGGTTCGTCGGTGGCAAGTTGAACGTCGCGGTCAACTGCCTCGACCGCCACGTTGAGGCCGGTCATGGCGACCAGGTCGCTTACCACTGGGAAGGTGAGCCCGGCGACACGCTCACGATCACCTATGCCGAACTCACCAGGCGGGTGTGCCAGGCCGCGAACGCGCTGACGGAACTCGGCGTCGGAGCTGGCGACCGGGTCATGATCTACATGCCGATGATTCCGGAGACGGTCGTCTCGATGCTGGCGTGTGCGCGCATCGGTGCGCCGCATTCGGTGGTGTTCGGCGGATTCTCGGCCGAGGCACTCGCCGGCCGCACGAACGACTGCGAAGCGAAGTTCATCATCACGGCGGACGGCGGCTACCGACGTGGCGCCGCCAGTGCATTGAAGCCTGCGGTCGACTTGGCGGTGAAGGAGTGCCCGCAAGTCGAGACAGTCTTGGTCGTGCGGCGCACAGGGCAGGACGTCGAGTGGTACGAGGGCCGCGATGTGTGGTGGCACGACGTCGTCGACAAGCAGCCGGAAACCCATGCAGCGCAGGCATTCGACGCCGAGCAGCCGCTCTACATCATGTACACGAGTGGCACCACGGCCAAGCCCAAGGGAATCCTGCACACCAGCGGCGGATACCTCACCGGGGTGAGCGCCACGCACAAGATGGTCTTCGATCTGCACGAAGACACTGACACCTACTGGTGCGCCGCCGACATCGGCTGGGTCACCGGCCACAGCTACATCGTCTACGGCCCGCTCGCCAACCGCGCGACGTCCGTCATGTACGAAGGCACGCCCGACACCCCCGGTAAGGACCGCTGGTGGTCGATGGTCGAGAAGTACAAGGTCACGATCCTCTACACCGCGCCCACAACGATTCGCACCTTCATGAAGTGGGGCGAGGAATTCCCCCAGATGCACGACATCTCGTCACTGCGACTGCTGGGCAGTGTGGGTGAGCCGATCAACCCCGAAGCGTGGATGTGGTACCGCAAGAACATTGGTAGCGACAACTGCCCCATCGTCGACACGTGGTGGCAGACAGAGACCGGCTCGATCCTCATCACCCCGCTGCCGGGCATTACCTCGACAAAGCCCGGCGCAGCAATGACCGCGTTCCCCGGTATCGCCGCCGACATCGTCGACAATGACGGGAAGTCGGTTGGCAACGGCGAGGGTGGCTACATGGTCATTAGCCAGCCGTGGCCCTCGATGCTGCGCGGGATCTGGCGCGACCCCGAGCGCTACAAGGAGACCTACTGGTCGCGGTTCCCCGGTCTGTACTTCGCCGGCGACGGCGCGAAGAAGGACGAGGACGGCGACTTCTGGTTGCTCGGGCGCATCGACGACGTCATGAACATCTCTGGCCACCGTATCTCGACGACCGAAGTCGAGCATGCGCTCGTCGGTCACCCGAAGGTCGCCGAAGCAGCAGTCGTCGGCGCCAACGACCCGATCACGGGCCAGGCGATCGTTGCCTTCGTCACAGTGAAGGGCAACGTGCCCGACAGCGAATCCGGTGGTGCGGCGTTCGCGGCCGAGCTACGAGCGCACGTCGCCAAGGAGATCGGCGCGATCGCGAAACCGCGCGACATCCTGATCAGCCCCGACCTACCAAAGACGCGGTCGGGCAAGATCATGCGCCGGTTGCTGCGCGACGTCGCTGACCACCGGGCGCTTGGTGACACAACCACGCTGCTCGACCCGAACGTGGTTGCCACCATCGCGGCCCAAATGCCAGCCTCGACCGAGGAGTAACCCGGCCGCCGCCCTTTCGCAGGTTGATCACGTAAGGGGGGTCTCGGGGCCCCCAAGTAGGCGTGCGCACCTGTTGACGTGACGGTTCACCTAGTGCGACGGACTGATCAGCCACAAGCCGGGAGGGCGAGAAGTGCGGGACGGCGGGAAGTGACCGTCCTGGCGATAGGCTGGTTCTTGGTGCGCCGGGAAGACTGGTCGGCATGGTTTTTTTGTGCCCAACTTCAGGCCCGCCGACTCCCGTGAGGTGCACCCATGCACGACGTCACCTCGTTCGGCGGCGTCGTCTTGGTCTTGGGCGTCGTCTGCGGCCTCGCGCTCCTAGCCCGTCACGTCGCCCGCTGGATCAAAATTCCCGCGCCGGCGATCTTCCTGGTTGCGGCCGCAATCGCGGCGACCTCCATCAAGGCGCTCAGAACAGCGGTCGATCTACACGTGGCCGAGAACGTCGTCACGCTGGCCCTGATCGTGATTCTTTTCGACGGCGGCCTTCATCTGGGGCCGCGCCGGTTCCGTGCAGCGGCGGCTCCTATCGTCGCCCTCGGAGTGCTCGGCACCTTCGCGACGACTGCACTCATCGCCGTTGTCGCTCACACCATCTTCGGCCTCGATTGGAGATTCGCCGCCGTTCTCGGGGCTGCATTAGCCCCGACAGATCCTGCCGTCGTTTTCGCGGTCCTTGCGAACCAGAAGCTTATCGGCAGGACATCGGCGATACTCGAAGGCGAGTCGGGATTCAATGACCCGGCCGGCATCGCCCTGCTTCTTGGCTTCGTCCACCTGGCGACCCATAGGCACGGATCCCTCACGACTGTGCTCGGGAGCTTCGCCATCCAGATGACCGTTGGATGCGCCTTCGGCATGGCCGGCGGCATGGCACTGCGCTGGTTGTTGAGCATCCGCCGTCCCGCGCTCGAAGCACAACAACCGTTGCTGGCGCTGTCCGGAATCCTCGCGCTGTACGGTCTGACGACCGTCGCGCATGGCTCCGGATTTCTCGCAGTACTCATCGCCGGCATCGTCGCCGGCGACGCGGTCAGCAGTGAGGCATTAGCGGTCGAGCGATTCCACGCCACGCTTGCGAGCCTCGGTGAGATCGTGGCCTTCGTCATGCTCGGCATCACCGTCCGGCTGCATACGGTGCTCGATCGCGATGCTTGGCTTATCGGCCTCGGCATTTTCGCTCTGCTCACACTCGTCGTGCGGCCATTGGTGTGCGTGCCCACGCTCACCGCACTAAAGGTCAATCGGCGCGAGACGGCATTCATCGCCTGGGCAGGTCTGAAAGGAGCCGTACCGATCCTCCTCGGCGCGCTGGCGGTCAGCGGCGGAGTGGCGGACCCGCAGCGGCTCTACGCAATCGTGTTCGTGGTCGTGACGTTGTCGGTCGTCGTCCAGGGTGGCTCGTTGTCATGGATGGCCCGAAAGCTCGGTGTCGGCATAGATTCGCCCGGCCAGGACTGACCCTGTACACCTGCGGGTAAGGACCGCCCACGAAGCCGCCGCCGGCGGCACCGGGCCCACGAGGAGCGCGCGCGTGCTTCATACTCGACGCGTGACGACACCTCTGGGCGAGCGCTCGCTGGGCGAACTCGTCGCCACCCTCACACGTGACCTGGCGTTGCTGTTGCACCAGGAGATCGAGCTCGTCAAGGCTGATCTGCTCAAGGCGGCCAAGAAGTTCGCGGTCGGCGCGGCCGGTCTGGCCGTCGCAGGTGTGCTCGCGCTGTTCGCCCTCCCCGTCATCTCCATCGCGATCGCGCTCGGCATCCACGCGCTCGGGGTGAGCCTGGGCTGGTCGTTCCTCATCGTGGGCGGTGGCTACTTGGTGCTGGGCGGCATCGCAGCGCTCATCGGCATCAAGATGCTGGCCAGGGCGAAGCCGTCGAGCCGCACGGCTGACTCGGTCAAGGCGGATATCCACGCCATCGTCCGCAAGCCCGCCAGAAACGGCACCCCCTAGCCCGGTCCCAGGCCGCCCTTCGAAGGCGCCCAAGGAATTTCCCCCGGCCCCATCTACCCCAACCTGTGGCACGCTGGGCGGATGCCCGCACTCGACTCCTCCGTGGTGATGGTCGACGGACCATGGAGCCACCGCGAGGTCAGCGCGAACGGAATGCGCTTCCACGCGGCCGAGATGGGCAACGCCAACCAGGACCCACTCGTCATCCTGTTGCACGGTTTCCCGCAGTTTTGGTGGTCGATGCGCCACCAACTCCAGGACATCGCCGGCGCCGGCTACTGGGCGATTGCCCCTGACCTGCGCGGCTACGGCGGCAGCGACAAGCCCCCTCGCGGATACGACGCGTTCACCCTCGCGTCCGACGTTGCCGGCATCGTGCGATCGCTCGGCGCTCGCGACGCGATCATCGTCGGGCACGACTGGGGCGGTTACGGCGCGTGGTGCACTGCGGTGCTGCACCCCGGTGCAGTCCGCGGCATCGTCACCCTCGCTGCGCCTCACCCGCTGCGCTTTCGCAACGCCCTGCTGACCGAGCCGCGCGGCCAGTTCGTGGCCAGCGCCCACCTCGTCGGATACCAGCGCCCTTGGGTGCCCGAGCGGCAACTCGTGCGAGATGACGCGGACGCCGTGGGGCGGATGCTGCACGCATGGTCGGCGCCGAGTTGGCCTGATGAAGAATCCGAGCGGCGCTACCGCGAGCAGATCCAGATCCCGCACGTCGCCCACTCCGCACTCGAGTACTACCGCTGGACGCTGCGCTCGCAGTTGAGGCGAGACGGACAACGGTTCAATCACCAACTACGCCAGCCCGTCGGCGTCCCGACGTTGCAGTTGCATGGCGCTCTCGACACCTGCGTACTTCCGCGGACGGCGGCAGGTTCCGGTCGCTACGTCGGTGGCCCCTACACCTGGCGATTGATCGAGGACGCCGGTCACTTTCTGCAGGAGGAATCGCCGAAGGCGGTGTCAGCGGAAATCCTGCACTGGCTGGACGAACTCGACCACAGCCGCTGATCGCCCGCTGTGACTCTCGAACGCGACCGTGACCCGTTCGGTCGCGCACGTAACGCCCGGCCGCGCGACGGTTTGGGTCGACCGTTGCCGCGCGGGTCGAGCGCCGGCACCGAACGGGTGCCCGACAAACTGCACATGAGCGTCGACGACACCGTTGTTCTCGCGCAGAGCTATCTCGACAGTGGTCGTCCGTTTCACGCACACGAGGTTCTCGAAGTGCTCTGGAAGACGCAACCTGCGAGTGAACGTGATCTGTGGCAAGGGTTGGCGCAGATCGCGGTTGGCCTCACACACGCAATGCGCGGAAATACCGTCGGCGCGACAACATTGCTGCGTCGAGGTGCCGGCCGCGTCGCTAACTATGTCGGTGACACGCACGGCATCGACATCAAACGCGTGCTCGCCTGGGCCGGAGCTCTCGCCACAACACCAACCGCCGACCCGCCGCCGTTAACCCTCCGCGAAAGCTAGTCGCAGCCGCGGGTTGAGACGGGCGCGGTCGCCGTCCGGCCTGCTGCTGCTGCTTCGCTCACTTGCGACGCCGTCAACGCATACCCGGTGCTGGCGTCGTTGACCGCCCTGCCGAACACAACTCCCGCGACTCCGCCGGATATGTCGAGCAAAGGACCGCCGGAGTTGCCGGGCTGAACCACGGCGCGCACCGCGTAGATGTCGCGGGTTACTTCGGCGTCTTGGTAGATGTCTGGGCCGCGCGCGAGTTCAGAACCGCGGATGCGGGCAGCCACTGTCTGGTAAGGCCCGTCTTCGGGGAAGCCTGCCACGACCGCGTTTGCCGACGGCGCGAGAGCGCCGCTGAACGCCAACGGCTTGGCGTGCAAGCCCAACACGTCGAGGATCGCGACGTCGACCTTCGGGTCGTAATACACGACGGTGGCCGCCAATTGCGTCCCGGCGCCCTCGACTTGAACCTGCGGATTGCGCACGCCCGCAACCACGTGTGCGTTCGTCATGACCCGACCGTCGGCGAAAACGAATCCGCTGCCCTCGATGCGGCGCGAACAGGACTTCGCATCGCCGGTGATCTTCACGATGCTGGCGCGCGCAGCCACGACGCCAGGCTGCGTGACGACGGCAAGGTCGGGCGCCGAGACAGGGATGATGCGCTCGGCACCGAGCGCTCCGAACACCTGCGGGAAGCCACCGTCTGCGACCACCGTGCGGAAGTCGGCGAACCAGCCACGAACCCGCGACGGCACCTGGTGGTCGACGGTTGCCAGCACGCGCGAACCGTTGACTTGCCTTGCCACCGACGGAAATGGCGCCTGCACCAGCGAGCTGCCAATGAACCAAGCAATGAGCAGGACGGCGAGGCCGGAGACGATTGCCCCACCAACCGAGTCAACGGTGCGGGCTGGTTGCCATTTCAGCCGGCGCCGCACGATGGCGCCAAGAGCGCCCGCTCCGATGCGCCCCAGCGAGGCGAACGCGAACACGATGGCGACACCGGCGAATGGCGCGACGGTGCCGGAGAAGTGTTTCGCGATGGGTGGCGCGATCTGCGCCCCGATGACCGCGCCACCGAGCAGTCCGATGAATGAGAGCACCCCGACCACGAAGCCCTGCCGGTAGCCGGAGAACGCCGACAGGACGATCAACACGACCAGAATCAGGTCAAGGGCGTCGGCGTGCACACGGTCAAACTTAACGGGGGCCCCACCGCGCAGGCCGCAGGCGCCGGCAGCGCGCTCAGCTGACGATCAGTTGACCGGTCATTCCTTCGTGCGCCTGGAAATGGCAGTCGAACGAGTAGACCCCGGCCGCCGGGACGTTGAACGTGACCGTCGTCGAGCGCCCGGCGAAGATCGTCTCGGAGTGCACGTTCAGGCTCGGGACCTCGAAATCCTGCGGCACCACGCTCGGATTGGTGATCGTCACCCGGAGCTGACCCAGCTTGGCGTAGACGACGTCCGGCTTGAAGTGCCCGTCGTCAAGCGTGTCGATGACAATCTGCTGGACGCCGTCAGCTGCCGGTTGTGCGGTCGCTGAGGCACTCCCTTGATCGGGCTTTGGGGCACCCGTACCCGACACGTGCAGGGTGGTGTTGTTGGCGGAACACCCTGCAATGAGCAGGCAACCGGCGATCAGGAGTGTGGGTCTCGACACGCACTTCACGCTACAGCGACGGCAGATCGCGGACGTCGGCAGCGTTCCACGGCTTCGACCACCCGCCAATCTCGAGCAACCGCGAGAGCAGGCCGGCCGTAAATCCCCACACGAACAGCTCGTCGACGTCGAACGCGTCTCCGACATATCCGCTCGGATGCTGCACCCGGAATCGGTTCGCCGGATCGACGAGGCGCGCGATCGGAACCCGGGCAACGGCGGCGACCTCACCCGGATCGGCAACGCCCACGACGGAAGGCGCCCGCCACCAGGCCAGAACCGGAACGACCAAGAAGCCGGACGGCGGCAGCCACAGCTCCGGCAGCACTGCGAGCACGTGGACGCCAGCCGGGTCGAGCCCGGTCTCCTCCGCGGCCTCGCGCAACGCGGTCGACGCCGGCCCATCGTCGTCCGGCTCGACAGCGCCACCAGGAAACGCCGCCTGGCCCGCGTGCTGGCGCGAGTGGCCACTTCGCTCGATCAGAAGCACGTCGGGGCCCTCAACGCCGTCACCGAACAGCACCAGGACGGCGCTCTCGCGTCCCCCCTCGGGCGGCGGAGTCGATCGGCTCAGATCGGCCGCTTCGAGTCCGCCCGCCGCGCGCAGCAACTTCGCCAGCCACGACGGCGGCGCGGTCTCGTCCCGCGGAACCGGTGTCACGTGGCGTCCGTCACCGTGACACCCAAGTACTGCGCAGACAGCTTCGCCAGCTCGCCGGGAGCGAGCACGCCGATCTTGGCGTGGGTCACGGCGCCGGAGGCGTTGACGAAGATCGAGACCGGAATGCCCGGCACGCGCAAGTACTGCACGAACTTGCCGTTGGCATCCCATACCGAGGGGTAGGTCAGACCAAGCCCATGCGAGGCATCGAGTGCATCATCCCACGTCTCGCTGCCGTTGTAAGCGCCGTCGACGACACCGAGCACCGCGACTATGCCCGCGGCCGCCGCGGCGAACGACCGCATCTGCGGCGCCTCAACCTTGCATTCGGTGCACGGACCAGCCCAGACGTTAATCACCAGCGGGCCGCGTAACTTCGCAAGGTCGACCTTCGGACCGTTGCCCAGGCACGGAAACGTGTAGGAGGGCAATCCGGCGGCGACCGTTCCGGTGCCGGCTGCGACTGGGCAGTCGGGCAGGTGAGCCGCAGCGATCAGGGATGCGCGCAGTGGCGTGGAATTGTTGTGTTTGGCCGTCGCGCGGTTCACCAGCAACGCAACGACGACGAGGAGGACGACACCGAGCGCGGTCAACCACGCGCGCGGCTTGATGCTGCTCACAGCAGGGTGTCGACTCTCACAGCAGGGTGTCGACCGGGCCGGTCTTTACCAGCTTGAGCGCCGCCGCCTCGTCGGTTGGACCGATGCCGAACGACGGGCACCACCGGGCCAGCCCGCACGCACCGCATGCGGGCTTACGGGCGTGACACACCCGACGTCCATGCCAGATGACCCGATGCGAGAGCAGCGTCCACTCTTTGCGCGGGATCAGCGTCGCGATGTCTTGCTCGACCTTGACCGGGTCGGTGTTGGTCGTCCAACCGAAGCGTGTTGAGAGGCGCAGCATGTGGGTGTCGACGGTCAGACCGGGGATGCCGAACGCGTTGCCGAGCACGACGTTCGCGGTCTTGCGGCCGACCCCGGGCAGGGTCACCAGGTCTTTCAGGCGCCGCGGCACCTCACCGCCGAACCGTTCGCACACCGCGTGGGCCATGCCGATGATCGAGGTGGTCTTCGCGCGGAAGAACCCGGTCGACATGATGATGGCTTCCATGTCGCCGCGATCGGCACCTGCGTAATCGGCCGCAGTCGGGTATTTGGCGAACAGCACCGGGGTGACCATGTTCACCCGCTTGTCGGTGCACTGGGCTGACAGGATCGTCGCGACCAGCAACTCAAGCGGGTTGCCGAAGTCGAGCTCGATATGCGCGTCGGGATACAGCACCGTCAGCTCGCGGTTGATCGTGCGCGCCCGCCGGACAAGCGCGAGCGGCGATTCCTGCTCGATCTTCCGCCGCGCCACGACGTCGAGCCTAATCACGGCGGCTGCCATTCGACTGGACGGGTGACCTGGGCGGCCACGCGGGTGACCCCGGGCCACAAGGTCTCAAGGCCCACGCCGGACCCGCCGATGCGCCCTCTGTAACCAGCAACGTTTGTCGCCAGTGACAGCCACGCACACGCCAAGAGCAATCAGGACGGGGTCGCCTTGAGCGCCGGGAGCAGCCAGTCAGGCACTCGCCGCACTCCAGAGCGCAGTACCGACTTCGACCACCTCTCCATCGGAGACCTGCGCAACTACCGGACAGCGCTGGCCGAGGAAGAGAACCGGGTCTCGTACTGGCGACGCATCATCCAAGCAAGGCTCGACGTCGTCCGGGCCGGCGAGACCGGTGCAGCCCGGGTCGACAACCTGCGCAATGTGCTGGCTGACGCTCACCTCACGAGTAGCCGTCGGGCGCTCGTCACCGTCTTGCCGATCGAAGACGTGCCGCCGTTGCCCGACCTTGCCGAGCTCTGGGAACGCGAGCCGCGAACCGGCGACTCCGCCCATAACGAGATCCTGGCGCGCGACCTCGCCACCGCCGAAGCCCAGCTTTCGGCCTACCGCAACGCCTTGCATCGCCGCATCACCGGTTCGACCGATGAACTCATCGCGCGCTACCGCGAGGACCCGGGCCTGTGCCTGCTCGCACTCCCCGCCGACCAGAAGGAAGCCGCGAGCCGGCGCGCTCTAGCCGAACGTCGCTAGCACCCTGGGCGGCCATCCACACAAAAAGGTGTGAGAATCACCGCGTGGACGATGTGCTGAGCAAGCTCCCTCTGTTTGCCGCGCTCGACGACGACGCCAACGTGGCGCTGCGGGTTGCGATGCGCCACGAGAACTTCTCACGTGGCGACGTCATCTTCGACGAGGGTGACCCTGGCACCAAGCTGTTCGCCGTCATCGAGGGCAAGGTGAAGCTGGCTCGCACGGCCCCGGACGGCCGGGAGAATTTGCAGGCGGTCCTCGGGCCCGGGGAGATGTTCGGCGAACTGTCGCTGTTCGATCCCAAACCACGAACTGCCGGTGCCGTCGCGTTGACCGACACCGTGCTCGCCTCGCTCGCCCACGAAGAACTGCGGCCCTGGATCACCGGGCGGCCTGATGTCGCCGTGCAACTGTTGCAAGCGTTGGCGCAGCGGCTTCGTCGCACCAACGATGTGTTGGCCGACCTCGTCTTCAGTGACGTGCCGTCGCGCGTAGCAAAAGCCCTGCTCGGCCTCGCCGAACGTTTCGGTCAGCCGAGCAGCGATGGCATCCACGTCGCGCATGACCTCACGCAAGAAGAACTCGCGCAGCTTGTCGGCGCCTCTCGCGAGACCGTGAACAAGGCACTCGCCGACTTCAGCGCGCGCGGCTGGCTCCGTATCGAGTCGCGCGCGGTGGTCATCCGCGACGTCGAGGGGCTCACTCGGCGGGCACGCTGACGCCCTCGTCACGCAGATAGTCGAGCTGCGCCAATAGCGACCACCGCGCTGCGAATAGCAGCTCCGGCGAGACGTCGCCGTAGACCACTTGCAGTACCTCATCGACCGTGTCGCTGGTGATAGCCGCGGCACGCACTTGCTGAAGGCGCTGTTCGCGATGCTGCAGGTAGGCGTGAACCTTCGCCGCCGGGTCGTCAACGACGGGACCATGCCCAGGCAGGACGACGAGGAGTTGCCGTTCGTTGACGAGTGCTCGTAGTCGACGCAACGTCGCGAGATAGTCGGCGAGTCCCCCATCGGGTCGGGCAACCACGGTGCTGCCTCTGCCGAGAATCGTGTCGCCCGTAAGTAACGCGACATCGTTGTCGACGACGAAGCAGGCGGAGTCAGCCGTGTGGCCGGGCGTTGCGATGACGTCGAGGCGCAAGCCACCGATCCGAAGCCGCTCACCGTCGGACAGTGGCTGGTGGCCTTGGGAGCAATGCATCGGGGCGATTGCGCGGACTGGGGCGGCGGCCACTTGGGAGAGCGCTGGCGCGCCCTCGTAATGGTCGGCGTGACCGTGGGTCAACACGATCAAGGCGACCTGCTTCGCGCCGGCCGCTTCAACCGCCGCCATGACCGCGTCGCGGTGGCTCGCGTTGTCCGGGCCGGGATCGACGACGATCGCCTCGTTGCCGCCGGGCTCGACGAGCACCCACGTGTTGGTGCCCTCGAGCGTCATCGGCGAAGGGTTGTTGGCTCGCACCAGGAACGCCCGGGCGGTCGGGTGCTGAGGGCTTAGGGCGGTCGTCATGGGTCGATGACCACCCAACGCGGCGGCTCGGAATCGAGGTCGATGCGCACCCGTACCGGAGTGAGGTCGCGTCTGTTGCCCGCGGCGAAGACATCTGCCGCCGACGTGAACGTCGAGAGCTCGCGGAGTGTCCACTCGGTGGGTGGCATGAGCAACCAGTCACCGTGCTCTTGCTGGGCCAACGCGAGTCTCGGCACAACCCACTGCGCGGCGTCGGCCTCCCCGCCGACGAAGCGCGCGTCTTGCGCAGGTACGAGGGCGACATAGAAATGCGTGTCGTAACGACGCGGTTCGAAGTCGGGGGTGATCCAGCGCGACCACGGTCGCAGCAGTTGTGGCTGCGCCACCGCACCGTGGCGGGCGAGGACCTCGTCAAACGTGGCGCGATGCTCGATCAGCGCCAGCCGGTCTGCCTCGAGTTTGGGGGGGTCTAGGTCCGCACCCGATGCCAGCAAGACCCCGCACTCCTCGAATGTCTCCCTGATAGCCGCGAAAGCGCGGGCAAGCTCTCGATCACGGCCAACATGGTCGGCAGCGTCGACCACTCCGCCGGGAAAGACGTACATGCCACCAGCGAAGAGCATCCCCTTGTGGCGCCGGATCATGAAGACCTCGGGCTGTTTCGGTCCGTCGCGCAACAGGATCACTGTCGCAGAGGGCTTCGCGGGTGCCGGAGAGCCGCCCGACTCGCGGTAGGCGCGGGCTCGCGCCACCAGTTCAGGACTTGGTGGTAGCCGCAGCTGATCGGCGTCCGACATAACCGTGAGCGTAAGCGGCAACCTGGATGCGAGACTGCCGACATGTCCTTCAGTTCTGATGAGTTGGCGTACGCGACCGAACTCGTGGGTCGATGGGTACCACCGACGCCCCAATACGCGTGGCCGCTGCTCGGCGCGGAGGTCGGCGCCGATGTGTGGGTGAAGCATGAGAACCACACCCCGGTCGGTGCGTTCAAGATTCGCGGCGGTCTGGTCTACGCCGACCGCCTGCGCGCCCGGCGACCCGATGTGACTGGCATCGTCTCGGCGACCCGCGGCAATCACGGCCAAAGTCTCGCGTTCGCGGGTCGCGCCAACGGCCTCACGGTGACGATCGTGGTGCCACACGGAAACAGTCCGGACAAGAACGCCGCGATGCGCGCCTTGGGTGCGCAGGTCATCGAACACGGCCACGATTTTCAGGCATCACGGGAGTACTCGAACGAGATCGCGGCGGAACGCGGTCTCGAACTGGTGCCGCCGTACCACGCCGATCTAGTGCTGGGTGTCGCGACGTATGCCCGCGAACTGCTCACGGCGGTCAGCGATCTCGACATGGTGTACGTCCCTGTCGGGATGGGCACCGGCATTAGCGGGCTGATCGGCGTCCGCGACTTGCTCGGGCTGCAGACGGAGATCGTCGGAGTGGTGTCCGAGAGGGCACCCGCAACGGCGTTGTCCTTTGCTGCTGGCAGCCGCGTGACCACCGAGTCCGCGCACACCTTTATCGACGGTGTCGCAACCCGCGTGCCTGATGCGACGGCCATCGACGTGATCTGCGCCGGCGCCGCGCGGATCCTGCAAGTCAGCGAAGACAGTTGCGCGGACGCCGTTCGGTTGCTGTTGTCGACGACGCACAACGTCGCCGAACCCGCCGGCGCAATCGCACTGGCCGGCCTGCTGTCGGAACGGTCTATTGCCCGCGGACGTCGCGTTGCGGTGATTCAGACCGGCGGCAACGTCGATACCCCGCTGCTCGCACAGATCCTGGCGGGCCAGACTCCTGCTGCGTGAAGCTTCTATTCGCCGAGTAGAGCGTCGAGGCGAGCGACTAGCCCGTCGCGAGCGGCGGGCCACTCATCTGCAAGCATCGAGAAGAGCACGGTGTCGCGGACCGTGTCGTCGGCCCGTCGCTGGTAGCGGCGCAGGATGCCTTCGTATTGCGCACCCAGGCGCGCAATCGCTTGTTGTGAGCGCGCATTGCGCACGTCGGTCTTCAACTGAACGCGCCCGGCGTTGAGCGTTTCGAACGCGTAGCCGAGCAACAGCAGCTTCGTCTCCGGGTTGACGACGCCCGCCCACGCTGTGGGCGTGTATGCCGTAAACCCGATCTCGAGTCTTGCGTCGCGTGGCGAAACCTCTAGGTAAGACGACGTACCGACGACAGCGCCCGCTTTGAATCCGGCGGAGTCGAGGGTCAGCCGGACCACCCACGGCCACCTCCCGGCGTCCACGGCTTGCTTGAGAGTCTCGGTGAAGGCAGCCACATCGGCTGGCCGCCCGGCGACGTGCTGCCATACGGCATCGTGGTCAAGCGCAGCGAACAACTCAGCTGCGTCGCGATGCGGATCGGCCAGCTTCAACTCGACGCACCGCCCGCGCAGCACGATGTCGTGCGGTGGGGGCCATTGGAATTGCGGCCACTTTGTATCAACCGGGCGCGCATCGACACGTGGGGTGAATCGAGGATTCGTCATCGTGGCGACATTGTCGCTGGTGCGCGTCCGCGATGCGAACGCTATTCCAGTTAAACGAGGCCCTCGGCTGGCTCAAGGAACGGATATGCCTCGTTTCGGATGTGTGGCCCGAGATGCCCACGGGTATCTGCCATTGGTCGATGGCGGTTCGACGTGGCCATGGTCGCTGTTCGTCGTGGGTCCGAAGTCCGTCGGCCGACTCAAGCCTCGCCATCGATACGTGCTGGGAGAATGGGCTTCCCCTGGAATCGTGGAGGCTTCCTTATGCCGCGTCCGGTTGGATGGCGGCGGTGTTCTCGTAGTTGTTCGGTGACATCCTGCCAGCCGAGCTGTGCCGGCGTTTGACGTTGTAGAACTCGTGACACCAGGTGAGCACGACGGTCTTGGCCTCGGCTCGTGTGCGGAAGTGATGCCGGGACAGCACCTCATGTTCGAGGGTGGAGAAGAACGACTCCGCGGCGGCGTTGTCGAAGCAGGAACCGACCCGGCCCATCGACTGCCTGATGCCGAGTTTCTCCTTACACAGCAAGGTGAAACTGCTCGCCGTATACGTCGAGCCGCGATCGGAGTGGAAGATCACCTGGTCGATGTTGGCTCGCCCGCCACGGGCCGCGGAAGCGATCTTGATCGCGTCACACGCCAGCTCGGCGTTGGGGTGCTCAGCTGTTGGGCAGGCCAGCAGCTTGCGGGAAAACAGATCAAGAACACTCGCCAAATACAGCTTGCCCTCATCGGTGGGGATCTCGGTGATATCCCCGCACCACTTCACGTTCGGCGCCGGTGCGGTGAAGTCCCGCTTGACCAAGTCAGGGAACTTCGGCGCGCTCTTGTCTTGCTTGGTCAATCCCTTGGGATGCTTAGGCTTTCGGCCCTGCAGGCCCTGGCGGCGCATCGAATCCGCGATCGTGTTCACACTCACCGACCAGCCGGCCTCGATCAGATCATCGAAGATGCGCGGCGACCCGTAGGTTCGACCCGACGCGACGAACAACCGCCGCACCTGCGCGTCGAGTTCGGCGCGGCGCACCGCCCGCGGCGTCGGTGGCCGCAGATACCACTTGTAGAACCAAGACTCACTAAGCGACAAAACCCGGCAGCTGAACGCGTGGGGCACCCGGTGCAAGGTCCTCTGGTCGGCGATGAAGCGCGCCACGCTCACCTCGTCGCCTCCTTCACCCACAGGACCACGGATCGCTTGAGGACATCACGTTCCATCCGCAGCACGGCGTTCTCCGCCCGCAACCGCTTCAGCTCAGCGATGTCG
>DATCFU010000178.1:0-3413 GCA_036509315.1 Acidothermaceae bacterium | reverse complement strand
CCGACGATGGCCGACCGCGCGCCTGCCGATCAACTGCCGGCACCGCTGTCCTAGGGCTCGCTAGCATCGGAGCCTCATCCTCCGATGTCGCAGGGAGCCTTCGTGTCCGAGATCACCGTCACCGTCGCTGGCGCCGCTCGTAGCGTGCCCGCGGATTCGACGGCGGCCGAACTCCTACATGCTGATGGTGGCCCCGAGCGCAGCACCGTCGCCGCAAGGGTCAACGGCGAGCTGCGTGATCTCGCGACCGTCGTCAGCGCCGGCGACGTCGTCGAGGCCGTGCCGATCGATTCTGCCGACGGCCGCTCGATTCTGCGGCACTCCAGCGCGCACGTGATGGCGCAGGCTGTGCAAGATCTGTTTCCCGGCACGTTGCTAGGGATCGGGCCGCCAATCGAGAACGGCTTCTACTACGACTTCGCGCCCCACCAGCCGTTCGCGCCCGACGACCTCGCGCGGATCGAAAAGCGGATGTTCGAGATCGTCAAGGAAGACCAGATCTTCAGGCGTCGGGTGGTCAGCGACGATGACGCGCGCGTCGAGCTAGCAGATGAGCCATTCAAGCTCGAGTTGATCGGGCTGAAGGGTGGCACCGCCGACGACGAGAGCGTCGAGGTCGGCGGCAGCGAGCTGACCATCTACGACAACCTCCGGCGTGACGGAACGCTCGCCTGGAAGGACCTGTGCCGTGGTCCGCATATCCCCAGCACCCGAGCGATCCCTGCGTTGAAGCTGATGCGTAGCGCGGCGGCGTACTGGCGGGGGAGTGAGAACAATCCACAACTTCAGCGGATCTATGGCACCGCGTGGGAATCGCGCGATGCGCTGAAGGCCTACCTCGCGATGTTGGTCGAGGCTGAGAAGCGTGACCACCGCAAGCTCGGCCTCGAACTCGACCTCTTCAGCTTCCCCGACGAGCTCGGCTCCGGTCTTGCGGTCTTCCACCCCAAGGGCGGCGTGATCCGCAAGGAGATGGAGGATTACTCCCGCGCCAAGCACCTCGAGGCCGGGTATGAGTTCGTGAACACCCCGCATATCACCAAGGGGAAACTCTACGAGATCTCCGGCCACCTCGACTGGTACTCCGACGGCATGTATCCGCCGATGGAGCTTGACGGCGGCACCAACTACTACCTCAAGCCGATGAACTGCCCGATGCACATCTTGATCTATCGGGCGCGCGGTCGGTCGTACCGTGAGTTGCCGCTGCGGATGTTCGAGTTCGGCACCGTATACAGGTATGAGAAGTCGGGCGTCATCCACGGCCTCACCCGCGTGCGCGGAATGACGCAGGACGATGCACACATCTTCACCACGATCGAGGACATGCGCGACGAGCTGCGCAAGCTGCTCACGTTCGTGCTCGACTTGCTGCGTGACTTCGGGCTCGACGACTTCTACCTCGAGCTCTCGACGAAAAACCCCGACAAGTACGTCGGTGACGACGCCGTCTGGGAGACCGCAACAGCGACCCTGGCCGAGGTTGCTGCAGAGTCGGGCCTCGAACTCGTCCCCGATCCCGGCGGCGCGGCCTTCTATGGACCAAAGATTTCGGTTCAGGCCCGAGACGCGATCGGCCGCACCTGGCAGATGTCGACCATCCAGGTCGACTTCAACTTGCCCGAACGGTTCGAGCTCGAATACCAAGGCGCGGACGGCGAGCGGCACCGGCCGGTGATGATCCATCGCGCCCTGTTCGGTTCGATCGAGCGCTTCTTCGCGGTGCTGACGGAGCATTACGCAGGCGCTTTCCCGCCATGGTTGGCGCCGGTACAGGCGGTCGGTATCCCGATCACAGACTCACACGTGCCGTATCTCGAAGGCCCCGTCGGTGACGCGCTGCGGGCTATGGGGGTGCGGTTCGAGGTCGATGATTCCGACGACCGGATGCAAAAAAAGATTCGCAACGCGCAGAAGCAGAAGGTGCCGTTCATGCTGATCGCCGGCGACGACGATGTTTCCGCGGGTGCGGTGTCGTTCCGGTATCGCGACGGCACCCAGAAGAACGGGGTTGCTCTCGCGGACGCCGTTGCCGAGATCCGCGACGCTATTGAGCGCCGGGTGCAGGTGTGAGCACCGGCGGCCCCGGCGACATCGATGTGTCCGGTGCGGTCGGCATGCCTGATGGTCTCGGTCGTATCTGGACGCCGCACCGGCTGGCATACATCAGTGGTGAGTCGAAGCCGACGGGGGATCCGAATGACCCGGCTGTTTGCCCGTTCTGTCTGGCCCCGGCGTTGCCCGACGCGCAATCACTAATCGTTGCGCGCGGTGCTCTGACCTACGCCGTGCTGAACCTTTACCCCTACAACGCAGGCCACCTGCTCGTCGTCCCGTACAGGCATGTGCCCGACCTCACTGACCTCGAGGTCGACGAAGCGGCCGAGTTTACGGCTTTCACACAGCGCGCGATCGCGATGATCCGCGCGGTCAGCAGCGCGCAGGGATTCAACGTCGGCATGAATCTCGGATCTGTCGCGGGCGCAGGCATTGCGGCGCACCTGCATCAGCATGTCGTCCCGCGGTGGGGCGGCGACACCAACTTCATGCCGATCGTCGGTCACACCAGGGTGTTGCCGCAGTTGCTGCACGACACGCGTGAACTCTTCGCTGCTGCCTGGCCAAACGCTTAACTTCCTGGAGCCTGCTCGGAAATTCTTGCCTGCATCACGGCGGCGATCTCTTCAGCCTGCGGATCAGGCTCACTCAGCAGGCCATCGATGGCGCCCAGTTGGTCGGCCATGCTGCGATTTTGGCTCAGCTTGTTCTTCGCCTCGACCTTCGTGATCGTCATCTCGACTCCGACGATCCCGCGCAGTTGACCCTCGATGTACACATCGGGCGCGTCTTCGATGTACCACCGTTCGGGGCGATGCGCTTCGTACTTGTCAGTTAGTTGTCTGACGACCCCCCGCAGCCACTGCGCGTCCGGGTGGAAGGTCAGCGTGCCCGTGAAGTGAACGGCTTGGTAGTTCCAGGTCGGCACCACGCGGCCGTGCTCCGCCGTCGAGGGGTACCACGTCGGCGAGATGTAGGCCTGCAAGCCGTGCACGATCGCGAGCGCCGGCACGTCGGGTAGCGCTGTTTTCCATTGCTGGTTGGCCAACGCGAGGTGCGCGAGCAGCCGCCCATGCTCACCAACGGAGCGGTCCCAGATCACCGGCAGCAGGCTCGCGGTCAGTTCGGCGCCGTCGAACGTGACGAAGTCGGCCGCGCCGACGTGCTCGACAAACGACACGATCTGCTCGACATCGTCTGCTGCGAAGTGCGCCGGGATGTACACGAGGCCCAGCTTAGGTGCTGTTGGTTAGTCCTCCTTGTGGGCTGCCATGACCTTCGTCGCGAGCTGCGGTGGCATCGGTTCGTAGCGCAGGTTGTGCCGGGTGAAGGTCCCGGTGCCTTGTGACAGGGAT
>DATCFU010000177.1:0-57506 GCA_036509315.1 Acidothermaceae bacterium | reverse complement strand
TGGGCAGCGCTGCTGCACGACATCGGCAAACTCCGCGTCCCTAAGACCACCCTGAACAAGCCCGCGAAACTGTCCCCCGCCGAATGGGAAACGATCCGCCAACACCCACTCGCCGGAGCCGACCTGGCGGCAGCCTTGTTGCCGTGGCTGGGTGAGTGGGGCAAGGCGATCGCCGAACACCACGAACGCTTCGACGGCACCGGCTACCCCCTCGGCCTGGCCGGCCGCGACATCTCCGTTGCCGGCCGCATCGTCGCGGTCGCCGACTCCTTCGAAGTCATGACCGCCTCCCGCGCCTACAAGAAAGCCATGACCCGCGGCACAGCGCTCGCCGAAATGGTCCGCTGCAGCGGCACCCAGTTCGACCCCGACATCGTCCGCGCCCTCCTGGAGGTATCCGCGCCACGGCTGCGATGGGCGATGGGACCAACCTCCTGGCTCGTCGGCACACCACTGCTCGGCTCAGCACCCTCACTGACCGCCGCCGGCGTCGCCGCCCAAGCAGCTGTTGGCGTCAGCGCAGTCGCCGTTGCCGCCGTCACCGGACTCGCCGGCCCAGCGCTCGCGGCCAGCTACTCACCGACCCCGAGCTCATCGGCCGCACCGGTGCCCACCGCGACGGCGAGCCCCGCCGGTTCGACGTCGCATTCCACCACCGCGCACCAGCTCAACCGGTCCTCCCACATACCGACGGCAGCGGCACCGCCACCCGCGGGCAAGCCAACCAAGGCCGCCGCGGCCCCGGCGGCATCACCGAAGGCTGGCCCGACCAAAAGCGCCGCAGCACCCCCAACCAAGAAGGCGGCCCAAGCCCCCGCGGCGCTGGCTAAAACCACTGCGCCTAAGAAGCCCGCGGCGCCGCAGCCGACGCCCACGCCGAAAGCGATCCCACCACCTCCAAAGGCCGCACCACCGGCAAAAGCGACGCCGCCCGCCCCGACTCCGTCACCTAAGCAGACCAAAACCAAAAAGGCGAAGGATCAGGGGAACAACGGAAAGGGCAACGGGGGCTGAGACCCGTCCGCGGATCATCGCGGCGAACGGCAACCTCGTGCCGCGTCGCTGTCGCGCCGCCCTCGCGACGGACGCGCGACCTCGCCGTGTAGCTTGGACTGCGATCGGCCACGGCTACCAACGGGGCGAAAGGACTGACACTGCCGCCCGCATTTGCGTGCAAGATGCGTGCGAACGGTTCAGCACAGACCGCCAACACGACGGACAGCCCAACACCCGACACTGGCGGTGACCTGCGGAAACAGCCCCAACCGTCACCGGACCCCACCGGTCAACATGGGCCAGGTTCTCCTCTTAATCTGCGGCTTCGGGTATTGCTCGGTCGCAGGCAGGCACAGCTCGCGACCCACGACCCTGAGCGCGGCCTGTTGACGTGCGTTTGGTCACGTCCGAGCCCGCTGGAGTTGTCCAGTGTCAGTCCGTTAGTTGATCTTGTGGCGGTCCGCACTCGGTCCGCAAGACGTCCGTATTCCACCGTCAGTGGCCATCGACAGCACGCGATGGTCATTGCTTGGGTTTTTCAGCAGTGTCAAGGGTTTCTCGCGGCTCGAGCGCTACTTGCCCGACCCTCCGCACAACGGCTTTCGCGCTCCGGAGGCGGGGGCGCAGGTTCGAATCCTGCCGGGGGCACCCTGTCATCTCCCAAGACATCGGAAACCTCTGAACCTGCGGATGAACCCGCGGGTCAGGGGTTTTCGGTCTTTTGGGGCTGGTAATCGATGTCGGGATTGAGTTTCAGGTGGCGTAGCAGTTCGCCGGTGGCGGCGTTGACGATGCGGATGTCGAGGTCGGCGATGAGTGCGATGACGTGGGTTCGCGCGTGGGTTCGGCCGATGCCGATGTGGTGGAGTTTCCCGGCGTGACGCACGGTGATGACACCGGAGTCATCGATGCGGTCGTGCCGGATCCGCAGGTGGGTGTCAGCGTCTCGGCTGTTAGCCGGTAGCGCTTTGGGTAACGCCCCGTAGATCGCTTCCGGGGTCGCCCGGTGCGGCAGGGATCGGTGCGGACGCTGGGTGTTGTAGACGTCTACGAACACGTCGAGCAGCGCCTGCAGCTCGGCGATCGTGGCGGGTTGGTCGGGTTGAGCGCGGAGCCATTTCTTCATCGTCTGCTGGAACCGTTCGACCTTGCCGCAGGTGGTGGGGTGATTGGGTCGGGAGTTCTTTTGCTGCACGTGCAGACGCCGCAGTTCGTTCTCCAAGTGGTTGCGGCCCCCTTTGCCACCGGCTAGGCGGGTGGTGAACACCATGCCGTTATCGGTCAACGTCGAGGCCGGGATCCCATAGGTGGCAACGGTTTGCCGGAAGGTGGCCAGCACGATCGGACCGGTCACCGCGGTGTGCGCGCTGGCGTGCAGCGCTTTGCGGGAGCAGTCATCGAGCCAGGACAAGATCTCGCTGTCGGCGCCGGTGGTCAGCCGGTAGTGGGTGAAGTCGGACTGCCAGCATTGATTGGGCAGGTCCGCTTCGAACCGAATGTAGGACGAGCGTGGCCGTTTCTTCGGCTCCGGGACAACCAGGCCCGCTTTGGTCAGCTGCCGGCTGATCGTGGCCGCCGACACAACCACCTTGTGCTCATCGGCCAGGTGCCAGCCGATGGTGTCCGGTCCGGCGTCAAGACCCGCGTCGGCCAGGCGCCCGCGTAGCGCGACGATCAACTCCACGGTGGCTGGCGGGGTCGCGTGCGGGGAGGTCTTCGGCCGCCGTGACCGCGGCTCGAAGGCTTCCTCACCTTCGGCCCGGTAACGGGCCACCAGCTTGCTGACCCAACTCTTGGACACCCCATAGGTGCGGGCGACCTCAGCCTGAGAACGACCCTCCAGAACAACTGCGGTGATCACCAGACGCGTTTTGCTCATCGCGCAGCATCAGCGCACCTGGTTTCCTATGTCGTGAGAGACCCGTTTCCTATGTCCTGATGCAGAACACTGCCGGGGGCACCCTGCCGGGGGCACCCTGCCGGGGGCACCCTGTCATCTCTCAAGACATCGAAAACCTCCTAACCCTGCGGTTGAACCGCCGAGGGCACCGCATTGTGACAATCGGACGATGCGGCTTTAGATACCGCAAACGAGGACTTCAGACCCCTGACGATGGGCAAATAGGCCGTGGACCCGTGCCCGTTGTGACGCGTCACATAGGTGGAGAGGGGGTGTGCGATGAGTACAAGGCTTCTGCACCCGAAGTCAGCGGCCGTCCTGGCAATCGCTGTCACAGTTTGGGTCGTCGGCTGCGGAACGCACGCCAACAAGGCGGGGCCATCAGCCAGTGGCACGACGCCACTGGCACCACCTCCGTCGGTGACGTCCCGGCCTGCGCCATCACTGTCCCCATCCCCCAATGTCACGGCAGCTCCATCGTCGAGCAACGCCTCGCCCTCGACCTCGCCGGCGACGTTCGCAACAGCCACGTCGCCCTCCATGACCTCTACCGCGCGCCAAACCGTCGCGTCCGTCTACTTACTCAGCAACGGCTACATCGCCGCCTCGCATCGGGTGGTCTTCGGACCACCGGTCGCGCGAGCCGCCGTCGAATCGTTGCTCGCTGGCCCAACAGCAACCGACGCCGCATTCGGCTACGTGTCGAAGATCCCATCGAATGTGCAACTGAATGACCTGACTATCTCGGATCGGACGGCACGACTGTCGCTGACCGGACACGGCATCGTGCCCGCGGCTGGCGTCGCCCAACTTGTCCCTACCCTCACGCAGTTCAGCTCGGTGGATCGGGCTGAAGTGACGCTGAACGGCAGCGCGCTGACAATCCCGCCCGCGGGTGCATCCCTCACGCGGGCGGACGTCGAGGCCATGTTGCCGGCGGTGTTGATCGAGTCGCCGACCGTCGGTGAGGCGGTAAGTACTCCCCTTCATGTCGTGGGATCCGCGAACACGTTCGAGGCGGTGTTCCGGCTGGAGGTGACTGACTGGGATGGTCGCATCGTGGCGTCCGTGCTGGCGCACGCGACGTCCGGTACGGGCACCCGCGGCACCTTCGATGTGACGATCCCATTCGTCGTCAACCGCGCTGGAATCGGTGAACTGATCGCGTCCTGCAACTCCCCCAAAGACGGCTCACGGGTCGTAGTCGCCGAGATTCCGCTGAACGTGGGCGACTAGCGACCGAGCAGGCACCCAGGTTACGGCGTCACGCCGGACAGATTCAGGCCGACCACGCCCGCCAGGATCAACCCTATCGACACGAGCTTGATGGTCGAGACGGCGTCGCCGAGCAACGCCATCCCTACAACGGCAGTGCCAGCCGCGCCGAGGCCGGTCCACACGGCATACGCCGGTCCGACCTCAAGGTCCTGTAGCGCGATCGTCAACAGTCCGAAGCTGATGATCGCGCAGGCCGCAAAGCCGGCGGTCGGCCACGGACGAGTAATGCCGTGACTGAGCTTGAGCAGTACAGCGAAGCCGGTCTCGAAGAGTCCGGCGATACATACCAGGGCCCATGCCATCGCGCCTCCACTACCTGAGTCCACTACCTGCGTCGTTGTGGGCGCGCCACACGCGGGCGGCGTACAGGCATGTATTGCGCGACCTTGCCCGTGACCACGCGCACGGAACCCGCGGCGAGCCATCCACCTTCGAGAGCGAGACCGGCTAGCCCGGCTACGCCGACCCCGGCAAGCCAAAGTACCGGTCGCGGCAGCTCTAGGGCGAAGAAGCTCCGCGTCCATGGCAGCGCCAGTGTCAGCACGAGGAGCACCACCATCGCGGCGATCAGCCATTGCCGCGAGCGAGTCGCTGGTCGGGCCAAGATGGACAGGACCCATAACGCGACACTGGCAAGGACGAGGGTCGCCACTGTTCGCGCCGACTGCAGCGTCGTTGACGGTTCCGATCTGGCAAGGGAGTACGCCGCGAACGTGGCACCGGCTGCGACAAGACCTGCGGGCACTGCAAACCGGAGCACGCGGCTGCTGAAACCGTGTTGTGCGCGTTTGGTGTTGGGCGCGAGCGCGAGAAAGAAGCCAGGAATGCCAATGGTCAACGTGCTCACGAGGGTGAGATGGCGCGGCAGGAAGGGAAACGGCAGTCTGGCGACACCGACGACGAGTGCGAGCACGGTCGCGTAGACGGTCTTTGTCACGAAAAGGTTCGCGACACGTTCTACGTTTGCGATGACCCGGCGCCCCTCGGCGATGACAGACGGCATCGCACTGAAGTTGTCACCCACTAGAACCAGCTGCGAAACACCGCGCGCCGCATCGGTTCCGGAGCCCATGGCGATGCCGAGGTCGGCCTCCTTGAGCGCCAACACGTCATTGACGCCGTCGCCGGTCATGGCCACGGTGTGGGCGCTGGCTCGCAGGGCCTGCACCATCGCCTGCTTCTGACGCGGCGTCACGCGCCCGAAGATGTCGTTACTCTCCAGTGCCCGCCGAAGCTCGTGCCCGTCGACCGACGGAAGCTCGCGCGCATCGACGGGTGCACCGCGGCGCGGCAGCCCGAGCGAATCCGCGATGGTGCCTACTGTCTGAGGATGGTCACCCGAGATGACCTTGACGGTGACCCCCTCGGCGGTTAGATAGGCGAGTGTTTGAGCGGCGTCCGGACGGAGTTCATCTCGCAGCATGACGACGGCTGCAGGCTCGATCTGTCCGACGGTTGCGAGGTTCTCGACATCGGGCAACCGTTGAGCGCGGCCCAGGAGCAAGGCCCGGTTTCCGCTTTCGACGGCTCCGGCGACGTACGACATTGCGATGTCGGCAAGCGATTGGCTTGCGTGGGTCAGCAGAATCTCCGGGGCGCCGAGCACCCAGATCCCCTTGTCGCCGAAGTCCGCGGCGGAGTACTTACGGACTGAGGAGAAGGCCACCGTCGTCTCGGCGTGCCAGTCGCTGGGCTCGGCATTGATCCCGTCACGTATCGCTGCCAGCGTGGCATTCGGAGCAGGATCACACGAAGACATTGCAGCCAGTGCAGCGCCGACATCGTGCGCGGCGCCGGTGACTGGCTGCACCGATCCGAGGGTGAGCCGACCGGTCGTCAGTGTGCCGGTCTTGTCGATGCAGAGCACATCGACGCGCGCGAGCCCTTCGAGAGCGGCGAGTTCACGGACGACGACACGATGATGCGCGAGTCGTGTAACGCCGATCGCAAAGGCGATGCTGGTCAGCAGCACAAGTCCTTCGGGCACCATGGTTACGGTGCCGGCGACCGAGCCTCTGATGGCGTCGTGGACGCTGTTGTTGTGGGTGAATTGGCTCCAAGCCAACAGCGTGGCAACCGGCAGGATGACCCACGTCACGCCTCGCAGGATCCGGTTGATCCCGTCGCGCAACTCCGACTTGACGAGCGCAAAACGGCGCGCCTCGGCCGTGAGCGCAGCGCCATACGCGTTGGCGCCGACGTCCGTTGCCTGCATGCTACCGACGCCCGCAACAACGAAGCTGCCCGACATGACGCGATCCCCGGCAGTCCTTACGGTCGGCTCGGATTCGCCTGTCAGCAACGACTCATCTATCTCGAGCCCTTGCGAGGTAAGCACGACGCCGTCCACCACGAGTTGGTCACCGGCCTGTAGGTCAAGTACGTCGTCGACCACGACATCACCAGCCTCGACCGACACCAACTTGCCGTCCCGTCGTACGCGAACGTGGGGCGCCGTAACGACGATCAGGCTGTCCAGCGTTCGCTTGGCGCGCCATTCCTGCACGATTCCGATCGCACTGTTGAAAACCAGGACTGCGCCGAACATTGCGTCTTGGAGTGGGCCGACGATGACGATGACGATGAACATCGCGCCGAGAAGTGCATTGAACCGGGTAAAGACGTTGGCTCGAACGATCTGTGCGAGCGTCCGACTCGGTGCCGCTACGCCGATGTTGGCTAGGCCTGCGGCACGCCGTGACGCAACCTCGCGCGAGGTCAATCCCGGCGACGCCGCGTACGGTGCGCCGACTGCAATACAGCCACTACCGTCGCGGTCAGACGGCGAGGTCATCGTCGGGATCGTCGCCACCGAGGTCCAACCGGAAGGGCGGGTACTCGTCGGTCATCAGTGCCGCATAAGCGACGACTCGCAACACCCAGCGATTGCAGCCGAGGATGAAGTCGAAAAGCGAGCGCGGGTACGCACCTGTTACCGCAAGCGTGACCGCGGCGACGATCACGAGGATGCCGATGAGTCCTATACCACTGCCGAAATTCGATTGAGCGTGGCTAGCAGCGTCGGTGCTCCATGCGACCCCGCCGAGGAGTACGCCGGTGATGAGGTAATGCGGAAGCGCGAGCAGCCACCACTTCACTAATACGAGGCCGCGAGACAGCCGTCCCGGATACTGGACGTCGAAGTGTGCCGGATAGTCCGCGACATCTGCGAGGGTGAACGGAGGGTAGCGGTCCGTGCCGAGACCGCTGTACGCGTAGAAGCCGACTCGCCAAGTCCAGCGCAGGACGCCCACGTTGTACGCGAATAGTCGTGCCGGATAGCTGCCCGTCAACAAGATCGCAAAAAAGGCGATCGCTGACGCGACGATGAAACCGACCCACAAGAAGAACAGCACGACGTAGTGCGGGATCAGCAGCGCCCACTTGACCAACCACAACCAGCGCGACAGCCGCGAGTCCAACCTGGCCCGCACCCTGACCGGATATACCGCAGTCGACATCGTGTCCTCCCGACGGGTCTCGATCGATGACGCTCTCAGCCTCCGACAGAGGCTGCACGCGCGCTAGGACCCGTCGTCCCGCCAACATCGGGTCCTAAGTCCCGCCGCCGTACGGCCGCACTGCCACAGGCTCAACGCCTGTCACCCTCTGGGGTCTGCAGGTTAGCTCGGCAGTCCTTGTCTGCTAGGTCTTTGGGCTCTGCGGACAGAGCAGACGAACCACGAAGATGGTCTCGTGCGCCGGCTGGTTCGGAATCGCGTTTTGGTGCTGTTCGTGACATCGACGGCGCTGTTACTCGGTGGTGCCGCAGCGTGGCTGACGGAGCAGGATTCGGCGGCGATGCCTCTTTGGGCGGCGGCGACTCTGCTGGGTCTGAGCTTCTCCGCGGTGTCGATGGTTGACGCGGTCAGACGTCGCCAGCCGACCGTTGACGTTATCGCCGTGCTGGCGCTTGTGGGCGCGCTCGCTGTTGGTGAAGCGTTCGCTGGCGCGATGATCGCCGTCATGCTGGCCAGTGGCCAATTGCTGGAGACGCGAGCCGAACAGCGCGCGCGCCGAGATCTGAGCCTGCTTGTGCAGCGTACGCCACGTACGGCCCGGCGGCGGCTCGGGGATAGCGTCGTTGAGGTCGACGTCGACTTGGTCCGTAGCGGCGACCATCTCGTGGTGGCTGCTGGAGAGGTCGTCGCAGTCGACGGTCGCCTGCTATCAGCCGCGGTGTTGGACGAGTCCGCGTTGACCGGCGAGTCGCTGCCGGTCGAACGCCCCTGCGGCGACGATGTGCGCAGCGGTGTAACGAACGCGGGCGAGCCCTTCGAGCTAGTTGCCATCGCGTCGGCAGCGGACTCCACCTATGCCGGTCTTGTGCGTCTAGTCGAGCAGGCCCAGGCGTCGTCGGCACCCTTCGTGCGGGCGGCAGATCGGGCTGCCGTCTTCTTCGTGCCGCTGACGGCAGTTGTCGCCGGGTTCGCGTGGGCGGTGAGTGGCGATCCGGTTCGCGCGGTTGCGGTGCTGGTCGTCGCGACCCCGTGCCCTTTGCTGCTGGCCGCACCGATCGCGATCATGTCGGGACTGTCGCGCGCCGCGCGAGTGGGCGTCGTGATCAAGGGTGGCGCTGCGCTGGAGCAGTTGGCTGCCGGACAGGTGATGCTATTCGACAAGACAGGCACTCTGACCGCCGGCAAGCCGGCGGTCGCCGACGTGATCACCGCCGTGTCGGCCGTGAGCGCTGAGGCAGTATTGCGGGTCGCGGCGTCATTGGACCAGCTCTCGCCGCACGTCCTTGCCGGAGCCATCGTGACCGCGGGCACGCGGCGCGGACTTGCACTCCAGATGCCAACCGAGGTCTGCGAGGTGCACGGCTACGGACTAGAGGGCGTCGTAGGCGGGCATCGGGTTCGGCTGGGAAAGGGAACCTGGATCGTAGGCGATAACCCGCCGCAGTGGGCTCGGCAGGCGCGCCGGCGCGCGGAGTTGGACGGCTCACTGACCGTGTTCGTGGCCGTCGATGACGAACCAGTCGGGGCACTGCTGCTCGTCGACCCAATCCGTCCAGACGCGCCCCGCATGGTGCGTGCATTACGAACTGCAGGGATCACTCGTATCGTGCTCCTGACCGGTGACCGTACTGACATCGCCGAGATGGTCGGCCGCGTGGTCGGCGTGGATGCGGTACTGGCCAACTGCGATCCAGCGGCCAAGCTTGCGGCAGTCGAACGGGAGTCGGCCGCGAGCGCGACAATCATGGTCGGGGATGGAGTGAACGACGCTCCGGCCCTGGCGGCAGCCGGTGCCGGTGTTGCGCTCGCTGCACGTGGCGCTACGGCGTCGTCGGAGGCCGCCGGTGTCGTGCTGATCGTCGACCGTATCGATGCACTCGCCGATGCGTTGCTCATCGCGCGCCGCTGCAAGGGGATCGCGCTGCAGGCGGTCCTCGTCGGGATGGCTTTGTCGCTGGTTGCGATGCTGATTGCCGGCGTTGGCCTGCTCCCGCCCGCAGCTGGCGCGATCCTGCAAGAGGTTATCGACGTGCTGGCCATCGCGATCGCGCTGCGGGCCGTGCTGCCGGGGCGGATCCATACGATCACCATGCCAGCGGCTGATATCACTCTCGCGCGCGAACTGCGCATCGAGCACGACGCGGTCTTGCCGCTCATCGATCAAATCCGCACCGTTGCCGACGCCTTATCGACACACGATCGCGACCTTGGCCCCGCGCGGCATCTACTCGACCATCTCGAAAGTGAGTTGCTCCCGCACGAGCGCGCAGACGAGGCAATATTGATGCCGCTCGTCGCTCGTGCGCTCGGGGGAAGCCAGTCGACGGCGGCAATGAGCCGCACACACGCCGAGATCGAACACCAGATCGTGCGCGTGCACCGATTACTCACCGACCTCGACAACGAGACCGCCCAGCCCGAGGACATCATCGAGCTCAGACGAATCCTCTACGGGCTCTACGCCGTCCTGCAACTACACAACGCACAAGAGGAAGAGGGTGCGTTCAGCCTGCTGCCTCACAGCGCGGCAAACGACTAGTTCTCGCACGATTAAGTGGCCCCCTGGCTGCGCGCCAGGGGCCACTTCGTTGCCCTTGAGTCAGTGGTGCAACACCGTTGGCTTCGGCAGCGTCAGAGTCTGGCCCCAGTTCACGATGAACACGTTGGCGGTCGCGAGCGTGTTCTTGGCGAACGCGTAGCCGGTGATCCAGCCCGTCTTGCTGGCTGCGGACTCGTCGACCCGTAAACCTGGTCTTGGGCTGTGATGTCCTCGTAGACGGTGATGGCCTTGGGCATGGTCAGTTCAGTCTGGTAACCGATCAGGAACAGGGCGCGCTTCTAGTCAGCGCCCATGCCACAGCCCCATAAGCCCCTGCACGTCGAATGACCCGCCGCCGAGCTATTCGTCGGGGAGATATCGCGCAGGCATCATGTTTCGCCACCTTCTCGCCCGTCGGCGACAGGCTCAGCATTGTCCACGCCAGACTCAGAAACCGGCGCCTGCGCCAGACAGGTAGGCAACCACGTTCGCGGGAACGCCGAGTACGAGAGTGTGTTCGGCGTGGCGGAGCCTTAGGCCGCGACGGTCCCACGTTACGGTCCAGCCGCGGCAGTCGATGAAGTGCTGGACTGACTCAAGCAGCGCGCGTTCCCGATCCTCGCGGTCCCAGTCCGGCAGGTTGCTCTCAATAGCGACCCGCTGGGCGAGCGCGCGGGGCTCCAACGTCGCGAGATCGTCAAGTTTGGCATCGATAGCGAGCACCACGGGTGCGAGGTACAGATCTGAGACGTCGTGCGGCAAGTTCGGCACGGGACCTCCTCCTTTAGATTTGCGCTCGTCGTCGCTGTCCCCCAATGCTTGCGTGCAGCGGCACGTGCTAGGGAGGGTAGGAGGTCCTTGATCTCCTGGACGTTCGACTGGGCCTGTGCCAGTGCCAGCTAAACGAGATGCCCGTCGCGTGCGAACACCAAGGCGCCGAGCTCGGCTAACGCGACACCAGACTGTCGGTACTGGTGGCCACAAAAGGCAAATGCCCGACGGCCCGACCAGGACCATGCCCTTTCAACCGGGTGTGGCTGAGGGGCGATAACGCTTGATCCTTTCGTCTCCTCGATGACGGAAACCAACGGCATAGCAGCGGGAAATCGTGACGTCGACGCCCCAACGCGAATCGAACAACCACGTATTGTCTACGTCATTTATTCGCGCGACAACTTGTGGGACCGCGAACTGCTGCTGGCCACCAATCTCTATAGCGCGTACGCCTGAACGTCAGCGCCGCGGCCGTCCGTAGCACCAGAGCAAGGAGGTCCGTGAGGGCACCGAAGGCGTCGTCATTCGAAAGGTTGAGTACGGCGGCGGCGTCGAGCACGGGCTGGGGCCTATCGCGGGTGCTCGTCACGATCGACAGTGGCTGCTAGTCGACAGGCACGAACTGCGGATCGGGCACGGTCACAGCAGACGTCTGCCCGACCTCGATTGATCGTTCCGGCGCGGGGTGTTCTGCGAGCACGGCTCGCAGAGCCGACACGAAACGCATTGCCTCGAGATGGCTGCGTTGCCACACGTTGCGGCCGAAAATGAGTCCGGTGCCGCCAGCCTCCATCGTCAGGCGAGCCTTGTTAAGCATCGCCTCGTCGCCGGCCTTCTCTCCTCCGGAGACGAGCAGCAGCGAACGATTGGCCGATCGAACGACTGCGCCAATGGCTTCTTCGTCGCTGAACAGTGCGTCGTACTCTGCGTGGACACCGCTGCGCTTTTGTGGTCGTGGGAAATTCACTTTAATCATGTCCGCACCGAGTTCGCTGGCCACACGGGCGGCGTAGTCGACCGCATAGAACGAGTCGGTGCCTCCCTTGGCGATGATCGCCGCCCCACGGGGATAAGCCCACACGATCAGCGGCATGCCGAGCCGTGCGGCAGCTGCGCGCACAACGCGAAATTGCTCGAAGTCAGCCGCCTGCGCGGGAGTGCCCACGTAAAGCGTGTAGCCGACGGCGTCTGCGCCGAGCGCCACCGCTTCCTCCACCGTTGCGTTGAGTGGGGACAACGGTGCCGCGTCGTCTGGAATGTCAGTCTTACCGTTGAGCTTCAAAATCAGCGGGACCTCGCCGGCATACTCCCAGTAGAACTTTTCGGCGAGGCCGATCTGAATCGCGATACCGTTGAAGCCGCCTTCGATCGCGAGGCGCACGATATAGCGAGGGTCGGTGGCGGTTTCGTTGGCAAAGAAGTCACGCGGGCCGTGTTCGAGTCCTTGGTCGTACGGCAGGAACAACGTCGTGCCATTTCGGAGCCCTTGCTGGTAAAGGATTCGACGTAGCCGCGCCCGCTTGCCCGTAGGCAACCCGAGTTGATCGAAGCCGAGTCGTACGACCATGACACTCGCCTCCTGAAGACATTTGCCTCTTCACCTTGCACTGAGCGGATTCTTCGACCCAGGGGAAAATGGCCCGCCGCTAGGAGACTTAGCTCCCGAGTTTCAGTGTGCCGAGACGAACGGAGAGCGTCGCGATGCAGTGGGGCCCGACGACGCCCAGCCATGGGACTTTAGCCCGTACCGGCTGCTGGTCCATCAGTCTTTGCTACGAGTGATATCTCGCTCGCGCTCCCGACTCGGAGCCCGGCAAGGAGGCATCTCATGACGTTCGAACGCAATCCCATCGTCGTCGGAGTCGATGACTCGCCATACAGCCGGAGCGCGCTCTACTGGGCACTCGGCGAGGCTACGTCGCGGCAGTCGCCGCTCGAGATTGTGTATGCGTGGCGAAGCATGTACCGGACTTGGCCGGGCGGCCCCGGTCTGGTCGACCTCGCGGTGGCTTCGCGCGGATATGGCGAAAGGCGGCTCGCGTCGCTGGTCAGTCGTGCGCGGGCTGCAGATCCGCAGGTTTCAATCGCCGGGAGGCTCTTAGAAGGTCGCCCAAGTGCAGTACTACTTGAGGCTGCTGCCGCAGCCCAGGCGCAAATGCTGGTCGTCGGAGCGCGCGGCGTCGGCGGCTTTGACGGACTGCTCCTTGGCTCCGTAGGGCTGCACGTCGTGACGAACGCGCCGTGCCCCGTCGTCGTCGTGCGCGTCGCGCGTCGGCCCGTCGGCCCGATCGTTGTCGGCATCGACGGATCGCCCGAATCAAAGGCGGTGCTGTCGACGGCCTTCGACGAGGCATCGGTCCGCAACGCTCGGCTGGACGTCGTTCAAGTGCTTTACGTGCACTCCGAGGCGGAAGGGGTGCCGAATCCGAGTGCAGCTCTTGCTATGGCCAGGTCCGAGGCCAGCGAGTCGACGAAGCAACTACTCGCCGACGTGGTGCAGCAACACCCCGAGGTCAAAGTACGGACGGAACTTGCTGTCGGATACCCAGCGGAAGTGCTGATCAACGCCAGCTCCGAGGCCAGCATGCTCATCATGGGATCCCATGGTGGCGGCGGGTTCGCAGACATGGGGCTCGGCTCCGTCGCGCATGCAGTGGTGCATCACGCGCGCTGCCCCGTGATGCTTCTACGCCACCGAGCTATTCGGTTATGAACGGGCTCGGCCGGTCGTCGACCGAACTTGGCGCGGCTCCTCCGGTAAACCCGTGATCTGTCATGCCCGCGCTGCGCGACATCCTCGATCGATTCCGACCTGCTCCAAGCCCAGGTCGCCCCGGGCCAGTAGGCGTGCCCTCGTCTGGAACTCTCACCGCTGCCGACGAACTGGGGGTTGTGTTTGCCGCTTTAGACGACGTCGTCGCGCGCTGCGAAGCAATCCGCGACGAAGGGCGGCGGCAAGCGGCAGAGATGCGGCAAACCGCAGATGTGCAGCTCGCGAGCTTGAGGTCGCAGGCCGCCGCTGCCGCAGCTCAAAACCGAACAGCGGCAGTCGCTTCGGTGAAAGCGGCCGGTCAGGCTCGACAGGCAGCCGAACTTTCTGCTGCGGAAAACGAAGCAGCGCGGATCCGCGCCGAGGGAGCCCGGCGGACGACTCGTTGCATTGCGACTGCAGTGTCCAGGGTGCGCAATCTCCCTGGCGCGACCACTTTGACAACTCATGCAGGTGGCACGCCGTGACGGGAGCCTGGGTGAGTGCTGACGTGCGCGCGATAGCGATGTCGCACCGGACGACGGGTCGAGCCGGCGCGTCGTCCCTCGCTGCGTGCACGGACTTGGCGACGGCGCTCACGCAGTTGCAAAGCTCCCCTTACGCACGCGACGTCCGGCCATCGCATGACCTTGCCGACGCGCAGCACGCCGTTGCATCGACGTTCTTGTGGAACGTCCGAGTGCTCGCCGGCTGGGTACCCGCAAGCGGTGTCGGCATGATGCGAATTGCGATGGCGTGGTTCGAGATCCTCAATGTCGAGGCGCGCCTTCGTCCCGCAGAATACGGGCCGCGGCAGCCGCGATTCGAGATGGGCAGTCTCGCGAGCACTCCAGGTGGCTCCGAGTCGGTCACGAGAAGCAACGTCCTCGAGCGTCTTCGGACGACGTGGTGGGGACAGCCGTCGAACGACTCGCTGTGGGCGATCGGCCTCGCCATGCGCAGCCGGCTCGTCGACCGCGCTAGCTCGGGCGTGCCTGGCGCGAGTGCATGGGCCGCGGGGGCAGCGGCGCTGATCCTCGCGCGGGATCAGGTGATCGCTGGCAACCAGTTGCCTTCCAACGTTCGGCGCAACCTCGCGCACACGCTCGGGCACGACGCTGTCGAAGCCCAGTCACTCGATGCGCTGCGCGAGCGATTGCCGAAGCGTGCCGGCTGGGTTCTGGACGACGTCGGCAGTCCCGAGGACATGTGGCGAGCGGAGTCGGGCTGGTGGGTTCGCGTAGAAGCCGACGGCCGCGAGTTGCTCCGCCGAGCGTCGTTTGGCCCCGAGCCTGTTGTCGGTGCCATGGCGGTCATGGCTGCTGACGCCTGGCGGGTACGGGCCGCCTTGCACGCAGCAGCGCTCGGTGGCGCGAGAGAGGCATTCGATGCCCTCACGTAACAGCTGGACTCCGATCGCGATGCGGCGCATCGGTCTGCTCGCACCGGGCGACGCAGCGCGCGACCTGCTGGTGCGCGTCGCGCGGGCAGGTGTGGTGCAGTTTCCGTCGTCCTCGGTGGAATCGGTAGCCGGGCCTGCGACCGCGCTTCTTCAACATACGCAACAGACGCCGCGGACAGCGGTACTCGCGGCACAGGCACCCGATCTGCGGTGGTGCGAGACGCACGATCGACTTGACCTGGTTGTCGGTGAAGCGCAGCTCGAAGCCGTCGCTGAGACAGGCGTCCGGCGAGGCGAGATCGTCGGGTTTGTCGGTTGGGCACCGGCGAACACCCTCACCGGCTTGGCAGCGGATCTCGCGCCGATCGGCGGCGCGGTTGTTGCCATCCGGCGACCACGAGGATCGCAACCCCCAACGTTGCTTGCAGACAATGGAGCGCGGCGCGCGTTTGCGCCCCTCGTCGAGACGTACGCAACGCCTCCCTACCGCGACCTTGACATCTCGGTCCTCGCCGGACTTGCCTATGTGGCGATGTTCGGCATGATGTTCGCCGACGTTGGGCACGGCGCCTTGCTCCTAGTGATCGCGCTTACGGCACGATTTGGGCACTGGCATCGCCTCCAAATGGTGCGTTCCTTCTGGGTCATGATTGCCGCTGCGGGCGCTTCGAGCATGGTCTTCGGGGCCCTCTACGGCGAGTTCTTCGGACCTACGCACGCGTTTCCGGTGCTTTGGATTTCGCCTCTCGACCAGCCCGTGCGCTTACTGGTGGTCGCGATCGCAGTTGGAGCGCTGCTCCTCACCGCCGCCTACGCAGTCGCGAGTGTGAATCGGTTCCGCGAGGGTGGTTGGCGGGCCGCGATCTACGCGTCGTCCGGCATCGCGGGTGCTGCCACGTTTGCCGGCCTCGCGCTCATCACGGGTGGCCTGTACATCCACGTAGCGGTTCTGGCCATTGGCGGCGCCCTCATCGCCTGCGTCGCAACGGGTGTCGCGTTCGTCGGGCTCTTCGTCGAAGCAGGCGGAGGTCTTGACGGCGCAGCTCAGGCCGGCGTCGAGTCGTTCGACATCGTCGTCCGTCTCGGTTCGAACGTTGTGAGCTTCGCTCGACTCGCGGCTTTCGGTATGACCCATGCCGCACTCGGCCTGGTGGTGTGGCAATCGACGGTTGGCGCGGGTCGGCACGGGCCGTTCGGCATCCTCGCAGCTGCAGTGATTTTCGTCGCAGGCAACGCTGTCACGTTCTCACTAGAAGCCCTGATCGCGGGCGTACAAGCGTTGCGCCTGGAGTACTACGAATTGTTCTCTCGCATATTCGTCGCCGAGGGCGAACCATTTCGACCGTGGTGCCTCGCGGTCGAGTCGAGCGTTCCGGTTGCTGATTCGTCTCTGGAGGCGTCATGTCCGGTTGGTTGATTGCAGTACCCCTGGCGGTTGTGACAACCGTTCTTCTGATGGTCATGCTTCGCCGCTACCGCATCGTGGCGACTCGGATCCTGTTGGCCGCCAACGCTGTATTACTCGTGGTTGCGCTCATCCTCATCGCGCTCGCTTTGACCGCACCGCCGTCATCTGCAGCAACCGTTGCGACTGCCGGCACTGCGACAGCCCTCAACGGAAGCGCATTGCTCGGAGCCGGGATTGCAATCGCCGGGTCGTCGATCGGTGGCGGGATAGCAGTTGCATACACCGGGTCCGCCGCATTGGCCGCAATGAGCGAGCGGCCGGAGATGTTCGGTCGAGCCATGGTGGTCGTCGGCCTGGCCGAAGGCATCGCGATCTACGGCCTGATCGTCGCCGTCATTCTCGTTGGGAAAGCGTGAACGACTGTGGGCACTATCGCGGTGATCGGCGAAGCGGTGAGAACGGCCGGGTTCGGCCTCGCCGGAGCGATCGTTTTCGAGTGCGAAACTCCCGATGATGTCAGGAAAGCATGGGATTCGCTGCCCAGCCACGTAGTGTCCGTGATCCTCAGCCCCGCAGCAGACGCCGCGCTGCGACCCAACGTCGATCGCGACGTTAAGCGACCCGTTGTGGTGATGCCCTCATGAGAAGGGTCGTCGACCAGCAAGCCCTCGAGCCGCTGCGAAATGCATTGCTGGCTCGCACGCACGAGGACGCCGCGACAACTGTTGCACACATGTTGACTGAGACTGCGACGGAGTTGGACGCAGCCCGCCTTGCCGCCGAACAAGCGGTGCAGGACGGGCGTTGTCGCGGTGAGGTCGAAGGTGCAGCCGCCGTTGCAATCGACGATGCAACGGTGCGCAGACAAGTGCACGCCCTGCTACTCGCGGCTCGTCTATCGGTCTACGAACAGCTTCAACTGAAGGTACGAAACGACGTTAGGCAGTTGCACGGCGAGCCTATCTATCGCGACCTACGCGACACGATGACCAGCGTCGGCCGATCTCTCCTCGGTCCGAGCGCAACGGTGCGCGACGTTGACGACGGGTGCGTGATCGAAGCACCAGGTCGCCGCGTCGAAGTGACGTTGAGATCACTTGCCGATTGGGCACTGGACAGCGTGCTTGCCGAATCTTCGGAGTGGACGCCGTGAACGCGCCTGACAGCCGCGCGCGGATCGTGCGGGTCAACGGCCCGCTCGTCGAAGTTGCTGACCTCGACGGCCTGGCGGTATCGGAGCTCGTGGAGCTCGGGCCGAGCCGCTTGCCCGCAGAAGTTGTCGGCATCTCTGGCTCCCGTTCGACACTTCAGGCCTACGAGTACACGGGAGGTCTGGCACCGGGCGCCGGTGCCTGGGCACGCGGCCACCCGCTGTCCGCGCCACTCGGTCCGTGGTTGCTTGGCGGCGTCTTTGACGGTTTGCTACGCCCGCTGAAGGGTGGTCCGACGTGGCTCGCAGGGGGTGGGCTGGGCGCGTCGACGAATGGCGAATGGTCGTGGCAACCCAGTATCAAGACAGGTGATGCAGTTGCGGCGGGCTCGCTATTGGGCGTCATCGAGACCGGTGGCACGCTTGACTATCGCGTTCTTGCGCCGGCCGCTGTAAACGGCTACGTCGACTTCGTCAGCGAAGCAGGATCGCATCGGGCCGACGAAGAGTTGGTGCGCGTCAACGGCGTCGGCGTCACGATGACCGAGCTATGGCCCGTTCGGCAGCCCCGCCCGTGTGCCGAACGTCGAGACATCGATCAGCCGCTAATGACCGGCCAACGGGTCTTGGACATACTTCATCCCGTTGGTCGAGGCGGTAGCGCCGCAGTACCAGGCGGATTCGGCACCGGTAAGACGCTGTTGCTTCAGCAGGTTGCGAAGTGGTGCGACGCCGACGTCATCGTCTACATCGGCTGCGGCGAACGCGGTAACGAGATGGCCGACGTTCTCGACGAGTTCGCTGAGCTCACCGATCCGCGTACCGGCGGCCGGCTCGCTGATCGCACGGTCATCATTGCGAATACCTCGAACATGCCGATGATGGCGCGCGAAGCAAGCATCTATAGCGGCGTCACTGTCGCCGAACACTTTCGCGATATGGGGTACCACGCTGTCGTCATAGCGGATTCGACGTCCCGATGGGCCGAGGCATTACGCGAGTTCGCCTCCCGCTCCGGTGTCATGCCGGCGGAGGAGGGCTACCCCGCCAGCCTTGCATCGTCCCTCGCTGCGTTTTACGAGCGAGCGGGACCGGTGATCACGTTGGGTGGGCTCGCCGGCTCCGTCACGGTAATAGGCGCTGTTTCCCCTCCGGGTGGAGACCTGACGGAACCTGTCTCCGCGCTCACGCAGCGCTTCGTGCGCGCGGTATGGAGTCTTGACCATGACTTGGCCTACGCGCGTCATTACCCGGCAGTCAGTTGGTCGGGATCGTTCTCCCGCGATGCCAGCACGGTCGCGTCCTGGTATGCGGGCGAGGGCAATTCCGGCTGGCAGATTCGGCGCGAACTCCTGTCGTCGATCCTTGCCGATAGCGACCGCCTGACGGCCTTCGCCGAGCTTGTCGGCGCGAGTTCACTGCCTGACAAGGAAAGGGTCCAGCTACTCGCCGGGCGGCTAGTGCGCGAGGGCGTCCTGCAGCAGAGTTCGCTTGTCCCGAACGACGCGTTTTGCACGACCGAGAAGGCTATCGCGCTCGCAGATGCCACACTGGATGTGATCAACACTTGCCTCGAACTGGTAGCCGGCGAAAGGTCGGCAGCTGACATCGAGGCATTCGACTTCTCGACTTTGCTGCGGGCGGCAAGTGACGTTGCGCCCGATGACATCGCCGAGATCGGACGCCGACGTGACGACATCGTCGCAAGACTGCGAGGGGCAAAGTGACAACCCGCTGGGACCGCATCCAATACGACAACGTCACGCGCCTCCACGGGCCTCTCATGGTGGTAAGCGGCGTGCAGGACGTCGGCTGGGATGAATTCGCGGTCATCCGGATAGCCGGTGGAGCGGATCGTCATGGGCTGGTGCTCGACGTCGATCGCGATCTTGCGGTCGTGGAGGTCCTCGAGGGCACTCAGGGCATGAGCCCGGTATCCACATCGGTGTCGTTCGACGGACATCCGCTAGAGATATCCGTCGGCACATCCTGGCTCGGCAGGGTGTGCGATGGGCGCGGGCAGCCGCGTGATGGTGGTCCGCCGATCGTGGGACAACGTCAGGTGCCCGTCGAGGGAAGACCGTTGAATCCCACGAGGCGCCAGCCACCGACCGACCCGATCATCACCGGGATATCCGCCATTGACGCGCTGACCACGCTCGTGCGGGGCCAGAAGCTGCCGATCTTCTCGCTAGCCGGGCTACCGCACCTGGAGCTCGCTGCGCAGATCGCCGCCCAGGCCTCGGTCGGTGACGAGCCATTTAGCGTCATCTTCGCCGCAATGGGACTGACTCATCCCGACGCCGCCGCGGTCCGAACCGTTCTCGAGGCAAGACTCTCGGCCGGAGAGCTCGTCATGCTTCTCAACACCGCGGACGACCCAGTCATCGAGCGTCTATTGACCCCGCGGGTCGCTCTCACCATTGCGGAGGATCTCGCCTTCGAGCACGGCCGGAATGTGCTCGTCGTGATGGCAGACATGACGAGCTACGCCGAAGCACTTCGCGAGGTCTCGGCTGCGCGGGGAGAGATCCCCGGGCGCCGCGCATATCCGGGATACCTGTACAGCGACCTCGCGTCGTTGTACGAGCGCTGCGGTCGGGTGCGGGGCGTTCCCGGGTCCATCACAGTGGTCCCGGTTCTCACCATGCCAGCCGGTGACATTACCCACCCCGTACCTGACCTCACCGGCTACATCACCGAGGGCCAGATCGTGCTTTCCCAGGACGTCCACGCTCGCGGGATCTATCCGCCCGTCGACGCGCTGGCCTCGTTGTCGCGGCTGATGCGCAAGGGCGCCGGCTCGGGTCGCACGCGTGATGATCACCTCGACCTCGCAGCCCAGCTGCTCGCGTCACTTTCGAGGTCTCAACAAGTGCGCGAGCTGGCGGAGCTTGTCGGCGTCGAGGCGTTGAGTGCCGTCGATCTCGCTTTCGTCGACTTCGCCGGGCAGTTCGAGCGCAACTTGCTGGCTCAACATCCCAACGAGAAGCGAAGCCTGGCCCAAACGCTCGACTTGGCATGGTCGGTTGCGCTTGCGCTTCCCGATCGTGAACTGACGATGCTGCCACCCGCGATGGTGGCTACGCACCGTAGTTCGACACCGCCGACCGCCGTACCCGAGGCCGCTCGCGTCTGGAGTGAAAATGACTGAGCCGACGATCCACGTGATGGGTATCACGAAGTCGTTTCGGACAACGCGAGCGCTGGCCGGGGTGGACTTCACGGCGGAGAAGGGCGCACTGCTCGCACTGCTGGGGCCTCATGGGCCTGTGGTACCACTGGACAGAAGCGAACACCGGCGGCGAGCCCTACAAGTTCGAGGTTTTCGTGGCCTGTGAGCAACTCGTCAAATCGCGGCGTACTGACCCGCGGGGCCGATAAACGATCGCAACGTATGGCCGTCGGACAATCGCGACTGCCGACCGTATCCGACGGGACCTTGGGCCGTATCGCACTTGTCCTCAGTGGGCGTTGTCTTCACATAGAACTATCCATTCGCGCGAGGACCGTCGAGACACGGAGGTAGTGATGAGCGCCGAAGTGGACCACTCGCCCATCGTCGTGGGAGTTGACGGATCTGTGGGCAGCCGAGCCGCTGTCGGCTGGGCTATCGACGAGGCTACCCGCCGTGGAGCTCCGGTCGAACTGGTGCATTCGTGGCGACCTATGTATCGCGCCACCCACAACGCTGCGGGCGATTCCGAGGCGGAAATGGTCGCTCGGGATCATGGGGCTTGGCTGCTGGCCGCAGCTGCGGGCTCAGTGACGTCATCGGCTCCGCAGCTTGTCGTCACCACCCGACTGATCAAAGGCCGTCCCAGCGCGGGCCTGCTCGAGGCTGCCGCGAAGGCCCAACTCCTGGTCGTCGGCGCACGCGGCGTGGGCGGCTACGCGGGACTCTCCTTAGGTTCGGTTTCTTTGCACGTCGTCGCGCATTCGCCGTCTTCAGTTGTCGTGGTGCGAAGTGCACGCGAGGTCGGGCCGGTGATCGTGGGAATCGACGGATCGGCCGAGTCGAAGAACGTCTTGCGCGCCGCGCTGGAGGAGGCCAACCTTCGCCACAGCCCACTGGTCGTCATGAGTGCACTCTTCGTTCACTCGCGGGCCGAAGGCGTTCTCGACCGCGAGCGCGCATTCGCGGCTGCTCAGGCAAACGCAAACTACTCGTTAGAGGAACTGTTGGGCGTAATCTCCACCGAGTACGGCACGGTTGAGGTCTCGCAATCACTGCCCATCGGCTACCCCGCCGAGGTCCTCGCAAACGCCTCCATGTCAGCGCAGCTCCTGATCGTCGGATCTCATGGTGGGGGTGGCTTCTCGGGGATGAAACTGGGGTCGATTGCACACGCGGTCGTACACAACGCACACTGCACCGTGATGGTCATACGTGACCGACCAAACGTGCATTGAGGACGCCCGATGGTCGCCGCGGTTCGGACCCCCGCAGGTCGTGCTGGCCGCTTGTGGTTGCGGCACCGAATCGCGGTTGCGGACCGTGGTGCAAGCGAACTGGAACGCAAGGTTCAACTGGTGAGCAACGAAATGCGCCGCCGCAAAGCACAGGTCGACCAGAACCGAGCACGATGGCGGTCCGCCTGCGAGGAAGCCGAACACTGGATGTTGCGCGCGGGATTCGTGGGCGGCATCGACTCAGTTCGGGAGGCACAGTCGGCTCCCGTAAACGTCGCGATTGTGTGGGCGACAACGATGGGCGTTCGTCACCCCGACCATGCAACGATCGAACCCCCAGTCACCCCAGACGTCGCGACGAGCGCGGCAGTCATGCAGGCCAGGGAGGCATTTACGGTGGCGCTGCTTGCATCCGCCGACGTGGCGACTGCGCAATCCGCGCTTGCGATGCTTGAGTCGGACCTCCTCAAGACCCGTCGTCGCGCGCGGGTACTGCGGCGCCACTGGTTGCCCCGATTGCAGGCACAGCTGCACGCTTTGGAGTTCACCCTTGAGCAAGCGGAGCAGGAGGATCAGGCTCGACTACGTCGAGTGCGAGCGTAATGGCCCGGCAAGCTCGGCCAAGGTGACAGCTAGTACCGGCCGACCTTGACCTAGGGACCCGATGCCGTCATACCGGTGACAGCGACGCGGCTGGCTTTCAACGCACGGTCGACGATGTCGACGGCCTCTTGAATGCGCTGCCGCACGTTCGGATCGCTCGTCGCCTGGGCGGCGCTTTCCATCGCAAGAACGGCTTCGAAGAGCTGACGCACAACGGTTGCCAGCAGCTCGTTTGCGATCCGATCGCGCTCCGCGAAAATCTCGAGCAGACGAGCCTGTTCGTCGACCCGTTTCCGCTCGGTTTCGTCGCGGGTCACCTTGGCGAAGCCTTCGAGGCGACCGTTCTTGTCGTACACGGCAGTAATGACCACATTGGCCCAGAATCGGCTGCCGTCTTTGCGTACCCGCCAGCCCTCGTCACGCGCCCGACCCTCTGCTTTTGCCTGGTCCAGTTCGCGTTGCGGCTTGCCGGCACTGACCTCTTCGTAGGTGTAGAAGACGGAGAAGTGCCGCCCGATGATCTCGTCGGCGGAATAGCCCTTGATTCGATGAGCCCCGGTGTTCCAGGTCGCAACGGTGCCGTCCGGATCGAGCATGAAGATCGCGTACTCTTCCACCGCCTCGACAAGCAGGCTCAGCCGCTCGGTCGTGACCGGACCCGAGCTCGACTTCGTGGTTTCCGGGGCACGAGGCACGTTGCTAGTGAATCACGACCCGCACAAGCCGACAACGTCGCTCCCCGCCAAGCCTTAGGTCCTGACTGATAGGGCTTTCGGCCGTGCCGCGAAGCACAAAAGGAGCCTACCTTTGCCCTGCCGGTGCGATCTGCGGCGGCATATCGGGAGGTAAAGCATGGCACGACTCGAAACCAACGAATCGCCGAGCCGTCTGCAAACACGAGGGTTCATGCTCTGGCTTCCGTCCATCAACGAGGCGGTCACATCGTCATTGGTAAGTGCGGTCGTTTACCACGCACGCTCGCTCGGACTCGACGTCGCCGTAGCCGAGATCCACGACTTGTGGCTGACCATCCCCCAGGTGATTGTCACAGGGGACGCGAGCGTCGTGACTCAATTTGAATCCGACGTCTTGCGCGGCTGCACCTTCCTCGAGACCGGTGGGCTTAACGACATCGACCCGTCCTCGGAGCCGCTGCGATACGCGGAAGCGTTCGCCAACTGGCTCGAGCAGCAGTCGGTCGCATAAGCGCTTCGTCCTTCACACTTGGCCTAGCTGGTACCTCAGCAGATGCGGGGAAGCTGCTCCCCGATCAGCATGTCGACGATGCGCCGCGAACCGACGATGGTCGACATCACCACCCGGGCAGTGCTCGCATCAATGACGCTACCGATCACGCACGCACTCGACCCTTCGGGCGTCGTGCGCATCGCCGCAACCACCGCGTCGACGACGTCCGGATCGACGATCGCGACAAGACAACCTTCATTGGCGACGTGGAGCGGGTCGAGGCCGAGGATCTCGCAGGCGGCGGCGACTATGGCCGGCACCGGAATGGCCGATTCTTCTAGACAGATCTGGACGCCGGAGGCCTGGGCTATCTCATTCAGTGCAGACGCGAGACCGCCGCGGGTGGGGTCTCGCATCACGTGGATTGCCGGGCCGGCGACGTCGATCATCGCCTCAACAAGTCTGTGCAAGGGCTGCGAATCGGAGGCGATGTCAGACTCGAATCCCAGAGCGGCGCGGGTACTCATCACGGTGGTCCCGTGCAATCCGATCGGCGCCGACAAGACGACAACGTCGCCGACGCACGCTCTCGTCGCGCTAGGTGAGGCGGCTGGCAGTCGGCGTCCGAGCCCTGTTGTGTTGATAAACAATCCGTCTGCGTCGCCGCGACCGACTACCTTCGTGTCGCCAGTGACAACCGGGACGCCCGCCGCGACAGCAGCTCGCCCGACCGATTCGCAAATCGCGCGCAATTCGTCAATCGGGAAACCCTCTTCGATCACGAGGGCCAGAGTCAGCGCGGCAGGGAGCGCACCCATCATGGCCAAGTCGTTGATCGTCCCGTGGACGGCGAGGCTTCCGATGTCGCCTCCGGGGAAGAACCGTGGATTGACCACGAACGAATCGGTACTCATGACCAAGTCGTAGCTACCGACGTGGATCAGCGCACCGTCCTCCATCGCTCCAGCGCGGGCCGCCGTCCCGAGTGCGGGCACGATGACCTCGCGGAGCAGTTCAGCTGAGAGCTGCCCGCCCGAGCCATGGCCGAGCAGCACCCGCTCGCGTTCGACGACAGGAACCGCGCACGAGGCTGCCATCACCCCGCTAGTCGGCTGTATCGGTGATTGGACGGTCATCGTGAACTCCCCGGCTCTACGGCACAGAGCAGTGGCCGCCCACGACCGGCGTTGTAAAACGCGGCGCAGGTTCCTTCGCTCGAAACCATCGGCGCACCCAGTGGCACCCTCGGTGTGCACAACGTTGCGTAGGCTGTGCAGTCGGTAGGTACTTTCACCCCGCGCAGAATGTCGCCGGCGATGCACGCGGGGTGCTCGGCTGTCACGATGCCGCCGACATTGAACCTGGTCGCGGCGTCGTAGTCGACGTATTCCGGGGCGAGCATAAGGCCGCTGTCGGGGATCGATCCGACGCCTCGCCACGTGCGATCCGTGATCGCAAAAACGCGGCGAATCGCGCTCTGCGCATGTGTGTTGCCGAGGCGTTGCACGGCTCGAATGTATTGATTCTCGACGGCCGCGCGACCTGCCTCGAGCTGCCGGACGGCCATCAGAATCCCTTCGAGCAGATCAAGCGGTTCGAAGCCGGTGACGATGATCGGTACGCGGTAACGCTCAACGATCGGTTCATATTCGCGCCATCCCATGACGGCGCAGACGTGGCCCGCGGCGAGGAATGCGTCGATGTCGCACTCGGGATCATCGAGGATCGCAGTCATCGCGGGTGGCACGAGCACATGACTGACGAGCACGCTGAAGTTGTGCAAGCCAAGCTCTTTCGTTTGCATCACGGCCATCGCGTTCGCTGGCGCAGTTGTTTCGAAGCCGACGGCGAAGAAGACGACCTGGCGGTCGGGCGTATCGATGGCGATCCGTACGGCGTCCATCGGCGAGTACACGGTGCGGACGTCGGATCCGCGCGCCTTCAGCGCCAGCAGATCGGTCTCTGACCCTGGTACGCGAAGCATGTCGCCGTAGCTGGTGAAAATGACGTCGGGCCGCGCCGCTATCGCGCACGCCTTGTCGATGAGTTCGAGTGGCGTTACGCACACCGGGCAACCGGGGCCATGAACCATCCGCAAACCTGCAGGCAACAGATCGTCAATGCCCTGTCGAACGATCGTGTGAGTCTGGCCACCACATACCTCCATCAGACTCCACGGCCTTGTCACAGCAGCATTGATTTCGCCCAGCAATTGCTTCGCAAGCACTGGGTCGCGATATTCCTCGACATACTTCATCGCGCGCTGGTTTCCTCGGCGACCGGTCCGAATTCTTGGGCGAATGCTCCAGGCATCGCTGCGATAATCTCCAGCGTACGCAGCGCCTCATCTTCGTCGAGCCGGCTGATCGCGAAGCCCACGTGAACCACGACGTAGTCACCAATCTCGGTCTCGGGCAAGTAGCTCAGGCAGACCTCCTTCCGGACGCCGCCAAAGTCCACAACACCCATACGCAGCCCATCGACATCGACAGTCGACGTCACGCGGCCGGGAATGCCAAGACACATGCGGCTCAGTCCCTTCTGGTGCGAGCGGCTGCGATCGCCGATTGGCCGAAGCTGACTCCGCCGTCGTTGGTCGGCACTTGTTCGCCGGCATATACGTGAAATTCACTAGACACCAGTGCCTCGATGACGCCAGCTGCTAGTCGGCGGTTCTGGAACACCCCGCCACCAAGGCACACCGTCCGCAACCCTGTCGCACGGCGGGCCTCCTGGCAGAGAGCTTCAGTGACGGCAATCAGCGTCTGGTGAAAGCGCGCCGATACCACCGATACGTCGGCGCGCTCGGCGACCGCTCGGATCACGTTGTCCAACGTTGGCCGGACGTCATACACGAGCAAGCCGTCGACGCGGCGCAACTTCCACGCGAATTCTCCGAAGTCACCATCGGCGGCCGCGTTCTCCAGCGCTACCGCGGCTTCCCCTTCGTAGCTCGCGTCGTCATGCAATCCGAGCAGGCTGGCAACCGCGTCGAACAAGCGGCCCGCGCTCGAGGCGAATGGGCTACCCATCCGCGCGCCGACCAAGCGGCGAATGGTATCGATCTCCCCCGAGCCGAGCCTTCCACGAAATGGGTCGAAGTCGCCGTGTGCAGCCAGCCCAGGATCGTCGTCGAAACCTTCCACGCCGAACAGGTAGCCCAAGGCCATCCGCGCAGGCCGCTTGATTGCGGCTCGCCCACCGGGCATTGGCGCGCGCGAGAATCGGCCGAAGCGCCGGTACCCGGTGAGGTTGGCGATGAGCACTTCACCACCCCAGAGCGTGCCGTCGTCGCCGAGGCCTAGGCCGTCGTAGGCAATCCCGATCACAGGCTCGGTCACGCCGAACTCCGCGGCGCATGCCGCAATGTGGGCGTGGTGATGCTGTATCGGCATCCGGTCGCGAGCGGGGTAGCGCTGTGCGAACTGTGTCGACAGGTAGCCGGGATGCAGGTCGTGCGCCACGATTTCCGGGTCGATCCGCTCCAGCCGCGACAAGTGAGCCAGTGTGCGCTCGAACGAATCGAACGAATCGACGTCCTCGAGATCGCCGCCATGCGGACCGATGACCGCGCGCGCCTCGCTTGCCAGCGTGAACGTATGTTTCAACTCGGCGCCGACGCCTAGCAGTGGACGACGAGTCGGCACTGGAAGCGCGAGCGCGGTCGGCGCGTAACCGCGGGCGCGGCGGATCATCCGGGGACGATCGCCTGTCACCTGAACGACGGAGTCGTCATAGCGAACGGCGATGTCGCGGTCATTCATAAGGAAGCCGTCAGCGATACCGCCAAGGGTCACGAGTCCCGCGTCATTGTCGATCGCCATCGGCTCGTCGCAGCGGTTCCCACTGGTGACGACCAAGGGTCTTGCCAGCTCGCTCAGCAGGAGATGATGCAACGGTGTGTAGGGCAAGAACACCCCGATCCGGTTCGTTCCAGGGTTGACGACGGCCGGCAGGACGCCTATGCCCTGAACCAGCGCGATCGGCCGCGCATCCGAGATCAGCAACTCGTCCTCGGTTGCGCTGGGTTCCGCGATTTCGTGCAGAGCCACCTGATCGGCAACCATGACGGCCAGCGGCTTCGTCGGTCTACGCTTGCGTTCGCGCAGCAAACTTACGGCGGCCGCGTTTGTCGCGTCGCATATGAGTTGGTAGCCGCCAAGGCTCTTGACCGCGACAATATGACCAGCTGCGATGGCGTGAACCGCTGCCTGCAGCGCAGCCTCACCGGTCGCGAGTTTGATAGCCGAGCCGATCGGCTGCCAAGCGAGTTGCGGGCCGCAGGCAGCGCACGCCACCGGTTCGGCGTGGAATCGACGATTGGTCGGGTCGCCATATTCGTACGCGCAGGCATCGCAGAGCGGAAATGGCTGCATGACAGTTCGCTCGCGGTCGTAGGGCAGGTCGCGAATGATCGTGGCGCGCGGTCCGCAGTTCGTGCAGTTCGTGAACGGGTAGCGATACCGCCGGTCCGCTGGATCGAAGAGCTCGCGCAGACAATCGGCGCAGGTAGCGATGTCAGGCGGCAGTTCACCCCGCGAATCTCGATCGACACAGTCACTTGGAGCGACGCGAAAGCCCGAGTTCGCCGCTGGCGCGACGGGAAGGTCGCTGAGCACGACGGAATCGACATGCGATAGCGGTGGCGCGTCCTCGACAATGCGATGGACAAACTCGTCTAAGGCCTCTTCCGTCCCCGCGGTTTCGATGACGACGTGGCCGTCGGTATTGCGGACGGTTCCTTCGAGACCCAGCTCGACAGCGAGCCGATAAACAAAGGGTCGAAAACCCACACCCTGCACGGCGCCACGGACGGCGATCAGCCGACCCACCCGCGGTGGAGCGGCCGCCGCAGCTCGCACCGCCGCGCGCATCATGACCGCGGCCCGTCGTCCATGAAGCAACGGTAGGTTCCGGATGCAGGGACGGACGAGGGTCGTCGGTCCGCCTGTGCCGGACCTTGGTCCCTAATCGCTGGCCTGAGCTCTCAGGTTGACTGGAGTAATGCTGACGAGCTCATTGAGTCCGATCATGTCAGCGGCAACAAAGAGCGCGTCCGACGTACTGCTCGAGTTCGGTGCGTCTGATTCGGGCGGTCTGTCCGAGGCAGAAGTCGCCCGGCGGCAGGCACGGTGGGGTCCGAATGCAGTAACCACTCACCACGCGCGGCTCCTGCCCGTGCTATGGCATCAGTTGCGATCTCCGCTGCTCACGTTGCTGGTGGTAGCCGCGGTCGCGTCTTACTTCGTTGGTGAGCGCAGCGATGCGGTCATCATCGGCGTCATCGTCGCCCTGTCCGTCGGACTCGGTTTCGTCAACGAATTTCGAGCGGAGAAGGCAGCCGAGGCGCTCCACTCACAAATCCACCATGAGGCAGTCGTGACCCGCGCAGGGAAAGCGACCCCTGTCGATGTCACGTCCTTGGTACCGGGCGATCTGGTTGAACTGCGCCTGGGCGACATCGTGCCTGCCGACCTTCGGCTCATCGAGGTCACCGGGCTCGAATGCGACGAATCTGTCCTCACCGGCGAGTCGTTGTCGCTCGAGAAGTCGACGGTGCCGGTCCCAGCTGGCACGGCTCTTGCGGACTTGACCGGATGCGCGCTCATGGGCACAGTGGTTCACGCCGGAAGTGGCCGCGGCGTCGTAGTGGCGACAGGCGCCCGCGCCGAGTTCGGCCAGATCGCCGCCGGGCTCAGCACCCACCAACTCGATACCGAGTTTCAGGTCGGTCTACGCAAGTTCTCGATGCTCTTGGTGTACGTCGCCGGCTCGTTGACGACGTCCATCTTCGTGATCAATGTGGTGCTACACAAACCAGTCATCGACGCCGCGTTGTTCTCGTTGGCTATCGCGGTCGGGATCACACCACAATTGCTACCCGCCGTGGTGTCAACCAGCCTTGCTGCCGGCTCGCGGCGCATGAGCCGTCGGAAGGTCCTGGTGAAGCGGCTGGTCTGCATCGAGGATCTCGGCAACGTCGACGTCCTTTTCACCGATAAGACCGGCACTCTCACGCAGGGCAATGTTCAGTTCATGCGCTCAGTACCAGCAAGCGATGTCTCCGCTGATGTTGTCTTGCGATGGGGGCTCCTGTGCACGGAAAACACCGGACATGACGGTCGGGCGATCGGTGGAAACCCGCTCGACCAGGCGCTGTGGGAATCACCCGCTGCTGCGCCGCAGCACTCATTCTTGGCCGCCTACACGCGACTCAGCGTGTTGCCGTTCGATCACGATCGTCGTATGGTCTCGGCGCTCATTCGCGACACCGCGGGACAACTAATGGTCGTCACCAAAGGAGCGCCTGAAACCGTCCTCGACCGTTGCGTCGGTGTTCCGGCTGCGGCCCGAGACTCCCTCGCTGCGGAGTTCGCCGCGGGCAACCGGGTCGTGGCGGTTGCGACGCGCACGACGAGCGAGACCCAACCGTTGACCAGCAAGGACGAAACCGACCTCCGCCTCGTCGGACTCCTTGTCTTCTTGGATCCCCCTATGCCTGACGCAGCGACCGCGTTAGCTCGGCTCGCGACCCTCGGCATCACGGTGAAAGTCGTGACTGGGGACAATGCCGCTGTCGCGGTTAAGGTCTGCCAAGAGCTCGGTCTCGGCGACGGCGCCGCGCTCACGGGTGCAGATGTCGACGCACTAGACGACACCTCACTGGCTGCCGCGATCTCCAGTACGACGGTGTTCGCGAGGGTCAGCCCCGAACACAAGGCGCGGATCGTCCGCGTTCAACGCCGTACCGGCGGCGCTGTGGCCTTCCTCGGTGATGGCGTCAACGACGCGCTTGCCCTTCACGCCGCCGACGTCGGAATCTCGGTGGATTCCGCCACCGATGTGGCCAAAGACGCCGCGGATGTCATCTTGCTCGAGAAAGACCTCGACGTCCTTGCTGATGGGGTCGCCGAAGGGCGGCGGATCTTTGCTAACACGATCAAGTACGTCCTGATGGGCACGTCCAGCAACTTCGGCAATATGTTCTCGGCTGCCGGCGCGTCGTTGTTCCTGACCTTCCTGCCAATGTTGCCGTCTCAGATCCTGCTGAACAACCTGCTCTATGACAGCAGCCAGCTGGCCATCCCGACAGACGGCGTCGATGAAGAACAGCTCCGCCGCCCCTCCCACTGGGATATCGGATTCATCCGCCGATTCATGATCTTCTTTGGGCCGCTTAGCTCGTTCTTTGACTTCGTCACGTTCGCCATCATGCTGTGGGTGTTCCACTCCGGCGCCGCTCAATTCCGCTCGGGTTGGTTCGTCGAGTCTCTCGCTACCCAAACTCTGGTCATCTTCGCGATCCGTACCCGTCGGGTGCCGTTCTTTCGGAGCCACCCCAGCCTGCCTCTGACACTGGCGGCACTCAGCGTCGTCACAATCGGCACGCTAATCCCCGCCACTCCGCTCGCCCACACGCTCGGATTCAGCCCGCTTCCAGGAGCATTCTTCGCGGCGCTTGTCGCCATGGTCGTCGGGTACCTTGCTCTCATCGAATTGGGCAAGCGCTACTTCTACAGGGACACGACCGCAGCAGAGATTCCACGATCGCGATACAGCAGGATGCGTCACCTTCGTAAGCGGGCTGCTCGCTTCAGCACGTCGTGAGACGAAGGACCTAGCGGCTAGGCAATAAGGACTAATGACCGTAACAGCCGCCTGTCCGCTGGCACGATCCTTAGCCCATCGGACAAGGAGGACTCATGACAACACCCGAAATCAGCCGGCCGCTCATCGTCGTCGGCGTGGACGGATCGCCGCAGAGCCAGAAGGCCGTGGCCTGGGGTATCGAGCAGGCCAAGAAGACCGGGGGCACCTTGGAGTTGCTGATCGCCTGGGCGCGACCGGTGTCGTATGGGCTGCCGCTGGTCGTCGCGGGGCTTGATCCCGAAGCGCAGGCGCGAGAAATCGTCGAGAAGGCCGCAACAGATGTCGACCTGCCGCCTGACCGTGTGATCACCAATGTCGTCCACGGCGCTGCCCCGTCGATTCTCGTCGAGCGAAGCTCACACGCTGATCTGCTCGTTGTTGGCTCACGTGGGCACGGTGGATTCGCCGAACTGCTACTCGGTTCGGTCAGCGCCCAAGCCGTCCATCATGCAGCCTGCCCTGTCGTAGTCATTCGATAGCAACAGATCATGGCCGTGCAGATACCCGACGTCGACGTGGATGTGCTCCTCGTCGACGCGGGCATCGCCCGGATTAGGACGGTGCGCCCGACTGACGCCGCGGCCCTTGAGCAGATGTATGGGCGAGCTTCCGTGGACGCACTGCACATGCGCTTCTTCACAGTGTCGGAGCTCAATACTCGCCGCGACGTGGAGCGGATGACACGTCCTCCCGGCGACGACCACGGCTCGCTGTTAGCGCAAGTCGGTGACGAGGTCGTCGGAGTCGCGTCGTTCGAGCGCCTTGATGACGACCCCACTGTCGCCGAGTTCGCGGTGCTAGTGGACGACGCTCAACACGGTCGCGGCCTGGGCATGCTCCTGCTCGAGCATCTCAGCGCGTTGGCCATGACGTGCGGTATCACCCGTTTTGTGGCCGAAGTGCTGCCGAGCAACGCGCCGATGCTTCATCTGTTTCGTGATGCTGGCTTACCGATGGCAAAGCAGACTGGAACCAACGTCGTGCACGTCGAGCTTCCCCTGCAGTTTGATGGATACTTCCGTCGTGCCGTAGGGACCCGTGAAGCACTGGCGGAAGCAAAGTCGCTGGCGAGAATCATCTCGCCCGCCTCAGTTGTCGTTGTCGGCGCAGGCATCGACCCAGCAGGTGTCGGGCACCAGGTGCTCGCCAATATCGTCCGAGGCGGCTACCGAGGTGCTCTTTATGCGGTTAACCGGTCGGGGCACCGGGTCGCGGGTATCCGAGCCCATCGATCTCTGGCCGACGTGCCGCGTCCGGTGGATGTCGTCGTTGTCGCCGTTCCAGCGGGTGAGGTGCTGGGCGTTGTGAATGAGGCGGCCACATCTGGTGCCGCAGGCGTCGTCGTTGTTGCGGCCGGCTTCGCCGAAGTCGGCGCCGCGGGTCAGCTGCGCCAAGACGAACTCGTGCGGGCCTGCCGGTCTGCGGGCATGCGCTTGATCGGTCCAAACTGCTTGGGGATCGCGAACACCGATCCATCAGTCGCGCTCAATGCGACGTTGTCACCGACCCTGCCCTCGCGCGGTGGGATCGGGCTGATGGCGCAATCAGGAGCGGTCGGTACTGCCGCCTTGACGTACGCAGCGCGAGTTGGTGTCGGAATCTCCAGCTTCGTCTCTGCAGGCAATAAGGCCGACGTTTCAGGCAACGACCTACTGTGCGCGTGGGAGGCGGATTCAGCGACTCAGGTCTGTGCGTTGTACCTTGAATCGCTCGGCAACCCGCGCAAGTTCGCTCGCATCGCAGCGCGAGTGGGGCTCAGCAAGCCGGTGGTTGTCGTCAAGTCTGGCCGAACCGATCCGACTGACCGGGAGCATGCATCGCGACTCGCCGCTACCGCCACCGCCGACGTTGCTGCGGATACATTGTTCGCCCAAGCTGGCGTCACGCGAGTGGAGTCGCTCGCTGAGTTGCTCGATGTCGCAACCCTTTTCGATCTCGCGCCGCTACCTAACGGACGCCGTGTCGCGATCGTTGCAAACGGCGCCGGTCCGGGGCTTCTCACCACCGACGCTTGCGACGCTGCTGGCCTCGAAGTCGTGACACTTGGCGACGTGACACGACGCCGGTTGGCGGGTCTACTCCAGGTCGGCACTGCCCCGAGCAACCCCGTGAACTTAGGCGCTGGGGCAGACCCAGTCTCTTTTGAGGCCGCACTCCGGGTCTTGCTCGACGATGGCGATGTTGATGCCGTCATCGCCGTTTACGCACCAGTCCACTCAGGATTCAGCGGTGCTTTTGCTCGTGCGGTTACGACGGTTCGCGCCGACGTCGAGACGAAGCCCGTGCTCGCCTGCTTTCTCGGCGCGGTCGACGCGCCAGCAGAGCTGCGGTCCGCGAATGGACGCCTCGTTGCCCCGTACTTCGCTTTCCCAGAACCAGCCGCGAAAGCACTCGGCGCGGTTGTCCGGTACGCGGTGTGGCGGCAACGCCCGAGTGGAATCGAGCGTGAGTTTCAAGACGTCGACAGCACGTCTGCTCGGGCAATCGTTTGCAAGGCGCTTTCCGGTACAGGCGAAGTCTGGCTTGACGCCACGGAAGCAAGTTCACTGGCGGCCAGCTATGGAGTGACAGTCACTCCGAGCGTGCTGGTCAGAAGTGCCGCGGCCGCTGGCTCGGCCGCTGAAGCTCTCGGCTTTCCCGTTGCGTTGAAGGTTGCGGCTGGGTCGATCATCGACAAGTCCGGCCCGGGAGGCGTGCAGTTGAACCTTCGTTCGGCTGCGGAGGTCGCTGCCGCTTACGAGGTGATGGAACACCGCCTAGGGAACGTGATGGTCGACGCGATCGTGCAATCGATGGTCGGGCCGGGTATCGAAGCCGCTATCGGAGTTGTCGCTGACTCGAGGTTCGGCCCGGTCGTCACGGTCGGTCTCGGCGGAGTGTTAGGTGACCTCATCACAGATCGTGCATTCCATCTGCTCCCAATGACGCCAGAGGACGCCAAGAGACAGATCCAATCGCTCCGAATGGCCCCCCTACTTTCCGGCTACCGAGGCAGTCCACCAGTCGACGTCAGCGCACTGGAGGAAATGGTGTTGCGGGCCGCCGCGATGGCTGCCGATATTCCCGAACTGGCGGAGCTGGATATGAATCCGGTGTTTGTCACCGCCGCCGGCGCGATTGCCGTCGACGTCAAAGTCCGTCTGCAGTCCGCGCCTGCAGTAAACGATCCGCTGTCGCGGAACCTGCGTTAGGACGCAGTCCCAGGGCCGAGGAGTTGCGGTCAGGCCCATGGTCCCAAGGCGCGATGACATCTGGCTCTGAGCTGCATCGCGACTCTGCGCTTCGATTGGCGCATGACTACTTCAGTTCGCACGGCGGCGCTCGCTGGCCACCCGTTCCTCTCCGCGATCCCGGTCGACTCACTGCGTCGGCTCGGCGTGCATGCTCACGGCGAAACGTTCGCGAAAGGGCACGAGATCTTTCGCGAGGGCCAGGTCGCGGGCGAGTTCGTCCTTATTCGCCAGGGATCGGTTCGACTCGACGCCGAGATCTCCGATCGCGGCCGGGTCGAGGTCGAGATCCTTGGCGCTGATGCCGCGCTGGGCTGGTCTTGGCTCTTTCCGCCATACCGCTGGCACCTCTCGGCGACCGCCGTCGAGCGAACCACCGCGATCGTCTTCGACGCTGGCGTGCTGCGCGGCCTGATGGCATCGGATCCGGTACTCGGGTACGAGTTGATGCGCCGGTTTGCAGCCGTCCTCTTCGATCGGTTGCGGGCGACACGACGTCGGCTCGCGGCACCCGAACTTGCCGCCGGGGAATGCCCATTGAGCAGTGGGCCTTGGGCTGGCAGACCTAGTGCGGGCTCAACTGATGCCAGGTACGGGCTGAACTAGCGCCAGCGACCCCGCCAGTATCAGGCGTCCCGGCGCTTGAGCATGACTGCGCCGGCGATCAGTGCGACCACCGCGTACAGGCCCGTCACACCGAGTCCCACCCACGGGCTCAGCTGCGTTGGGTCGAAGTTCCTCGTTAGCAGGATCTGCGTTCCCGCGTTGAGCGGCAGGTACTTGCTCACGTCGTTCGAGTACGGCTCGGGCAACGCGGACGCAAGGATAGGCGCGACGAGGACGATGCCGAAGAGCGTTGCGATGGCACCCGCGGTGTTGCGGACCAGGAAGCCGAGACCGACCGCGAGCAGGCCGATCAACGTCAGGTAGATCGCGCCGCCCACGATTGCGCGTATCGCATCGTGTGTGCCAAGCGACGCCTGTTGGTGCGTGCTGGCTTGTGCCTGCTGGCCCAAGAGGAACGCAGCAAGAGTCGAAGCCAACGACACGACGAACACGACGGCACCAAAGACCAAAGCTTTGGCAACGAGCACCGGTTGCCGATGTGGCACAGCTGCCAACGACGAGCGGATCATGCCGGTGCTGTACTCGCCGGTAATGACGAGGACGCCGAGCACGCCGATTGCGAGCTGCGCCAGGAATAGGCCGCGCAGACTTATCTGAGTGGCGTCCAAGCTGATTTGTCCGCCTGGGCCGTTCCCTTGCTCCACCCGATTCGTATGAATGGCGCTGAACAGCGTGCCGAGGCCAACAATCATGACAACGGCTGCCAACAGGCTGTACCACGTTGAACGCACCGAGCGGATCTTGATCCACTCCGACTGGATCACGCCGGCCTGGGTGATCCGTGCCGACCCAACGTCGCTGGGGGCAATCGTCGCCGCCGTCATTGCGCACCCCCCGCTGCACTTGGCGCAAGTTCCCCACCACTGAGTTCATTGCCATGAAACTCCACCGCATCGCGCGTGATCTCCATGAACGCCTCTTCCAAAGTCGCCTGTTGCGGCGTCAACTCGATCAGCGGGATTGATTCGCGTGCGGCCACTAGTCCAATCGCGGCGCTGTCCATTCCACTCACTTGCAGCAGGTCGGGCGAGAGCCTCTGGACGTTGGCGGCGGCACTGATGAGCAGGGAACCTAAGCGGTCGGCCTCGGTGGTGCGCACCATGACCACGCCGTTCCCCGCGCCGCGGATTACCTCCGCGACGCTGCCTGACGCGATGAGCTTCCCGCGTCCAACGACAATCACCTCGCTGGCCGTCACTGCCATCTCACTCATCAGGTGTGACGACACGAAGACTGTGCGGCCTTCGGCGGCGAGTGCCTTCAACAGATTGCGGATCCATAAGATGCCTTCTGGGTCGAGGCCGTTCACGGGCTCATCGAGCAACAGCACACCAGGATCGCCGAGGAGTGCGGAGGCGATTCCGAGCCGCTGGCCCATGCCGAGGGAGAACCCGCCGACGCGCTTACCAGCAACGCCGTCGAGGCCGACGAGGCCGATCATCTCGTCGACCCGCTTGCGTGGGATCCGGTTGGTCGCTGCCATCGCGAGTAAGTGGTTGCGAGCCGAACGGCCCGTGTGCACCGCGCGAGCTTCCAAGAGCGCGCCAACTTCGTGCAATGGCGCCGCAAAGTCGAGGTAGGACTTGCCGTTGATGAGCGAACGGCCAGCGGTCGGTCGATCGAGGCCAAGCAGGAGCCGCATCGTGGTCGACTTGCCCGAGCCGTTCGGGCCCAAAAATCCAGTAACGAAGCCAGGTCTGACCTCAAAACTGAGGCCATCAACTGCGGTCTTGGAGCCATAGCGCTTGGTCAGTGCTTGTGCCTCGATCACGCTGCATGCCCCCATCTTGTTCCGAGCAGCTCCGTCATAAGACGGACGCTACTGACGACTGCGTCGAAGCCGTGCACGGTCCACAGCAAGCTCACAGGTGCGCTGTCAACCGATTGCTCCGCACACCGCATCATCGGCGAGTGCCCGCGAGGGGCACATCAGTGATGACCCTGACCGCAACCCTGAATCTTGTGGCCGGAACCCCCACCGGCCAGCGGGGAGGTCAGCCCTTGACGGCGCCGGTCAGGCCGCCGACGATGCGGCGCTGGGCAATCGTAAAAAAGATGAGCGTGGGCAGCATCGACAGCGCCGTGAACGCGAAGACCTTTGCAGTGTCAGCGGAGTACTGCGACTGGAACGTCGCTACCCCCAGTGGCAACGTGAAATGGATCTGGTTGTTGAACACCAACAGCGGCAAGATGAAGTAGTTCCAACTCGTCACGAACGCCAAGATCGCGACGGTCGTCAAGGCGGGCATCGAAAGTGGTAGCAGCACGCGCCAGAAGAATCCCAGCTTGGTTGTTCCGTCGATCACCGCGGCATCCTCGAGTTCCGCGGGAACGGCGCGCATAAATGGTCGCAGGATGACGATCGTGATCGACAGCGAGAAGGCAGCTTCGGGCATCGCGACCCCGAACATGTTCTCAAGCAGATGGAGATCACGCAGGAGCAGATAGAGCGGAAGCGACGCGACCGTGAGCGGGAAAAGCAGGCCGATGGTGAAGAACGAGAAGACCGCCTCGCGACCCTTGAAGGTGTATCGCGAAAGAGCGAACGCAGCCATCGACCCGAGTGACACGGCCAACACTGTTGCGATGATGGCGATCAGCGCGCTATTGAAAAGAAAGTGCCAGAACGTGTGCGACGTGACGATGGATCTGTAGTTCGACCAAAGCCAGGGGTGCGGCCACGCGGTCGGATGACTGTTGATCGCTGGGGTCGAACGAAAGCCGCCGATGAAGATGAACAGAATCGGCACGACGGTGACGACGATGATGACCACGGCGGCCAAGTAGGCGAGCGCCGTCGCCAGGGGTGAGGTGGCCGCCTTGTTCCGGCTGCGCGGAGGCTTTGTGCGCACGGTCAGCAGCTGCGCGGTCGTCGTCATCGCACCATCCTCGTCAGAGCGCCCGCCGTGTCGCGGCGTAGTGCAAAACGCTGGTACAGCAGGGCGAACGCGAAGCAGAAGATGAACAGGATCACTGCAACTGCGCTGCCGTAACCGAATTCGTAACTCTGGAAACCCTTGTCGATGAGGTATGTGGACATCGTGGTCGACGCACCCGCTGGGCCGCCGAGAGTCATGATCCAGGGAATATCGAACAGCTGTAGCGAGCCGATCATGGACAGGAAGATCCAAATACGGATGGTCGGGCCGAGCAGCGGCAAGATGACTTGCCGCGTCGTTTGCCATGGACTTGCGCCATCGAGTGCAGAAGCCTCTCGCAATTCGGTCGGAATTCCCTGCAGGCCGGCGAGCAACAAGATGACGCCGAAACCGATGTATTTCCACGTGATGACGACGAAGAGCGTGTAGAGAACAACGTGGGTGTTGGCAAGCCAGGTCGTCACCAGACTGCCGAGCCCCAGATGCTTGAAGACCTGATCAACGAATCCACCGGGCTGCAAAAGTATCAACCACATGACAGCGGTGACGGCTTCAGAGAGCACGTAGGGAGCGAAGACGACAAGCCGCAAAAATCCACGACCGCGGAGTTGGCGATTCAGCAGCAACGCGAGCGCGATGCTCAGCGGTAGCTGGAGGAACAATGACAGCAGCGCGATCGTGACGTTGTGCTGAATCGCGTGCAGAAACACCGTGTCGGAGAATGCCCGCCGGTAGTTGGCTAGCCCGATGGGATGGTTGAGCGGGCCGAAGCCACTCCATTTAAAGAAACTGTAGTAGACCGCGACCGCGATTGGCACCAGCACGAACCCGACGAACAGCACAAAAGCCGGGCCGAGGAGAAGCAGCAGCTCCAGGCGCTGACGAAGCCCCGACCGGACTGCCTGCCGGCCGGGACTCCGTCGAGCTGGAGGCGCCACGCCCGACACGGGTTGCCCCGGCCGGGTCGTGGCGTGACCACTTACCATGACGAACCTTCACCAATCAGTTGGACACCACTGCGCGGGATTGTGGCGTTACTGGCTTGCCGCCTTGCCCGCCGCGTCCGCGATGTCTTGAGGTGTCCCCTGGCCGGCGAAGAAGTTCGACACCGCGTCATTCACGGCGTTGCCGACATTCGTTGGAAGCGCCTGGTCGAAGTACAGCTGGTTGTACGAGACACCCTGCAGGTAGGTAAGCACCTTCTGCAACGTCGGGTCGGTGATCGCCGACGTGGCGCCACCGTTGGACGGGATGCTGATGGCGTTCGCCTTGACCAGCTGCTCTTCAATCGGTGCGCTGGTCAGGTATTGCAGGAACGCGGCGCATGCGTCGGGCGCCTTGGTCGAGCACGAGAAGCCGTCGCCGCCACCAAGTGCCGCACCGGGCTCACCGTTGCCACCGGTGATCGACGGGAACGGGAAGAAGCCCATCTCCCCTTCGACCGTTGACTGCTGGTCTGCCGGAAGCAAGCCGATGATCGTCGGAATTTCCCAGTCACCCTGCAGTTCCATTGCTGCCTTGCCGTTGGCTACCAAGCCCGCCGAGCTGCCTGCGCCCTGCTGGGCAGGAGTAGCGAGGAAGCCGGTGTTGAACGGCTTTGCGTCGAGCAGCGTCTTCAGGTCGTCGCCCGCCTTGACGAAGCAGGGGTCGGTGAACTTGGCCGCCGCGATGCCCGCCGTGATCGTGTCCTTCGGGCACTCCTTCAAGACGAAGTTTTCCCAGTAGAACGCATCGGGCCACTTGTCCTTGCCGCCAACGGTCATCGGCGTGATGCCTGCGGCCTTCAGCTTCGTGATGTCAGCCAGGAGATCGGTCATCGTCGCCGGAGGCGAGCTAATGCCGGCCTTGGCGAACAGGTCAGTGCGATACCAGAAGCCGACCACGTGGTAGTCGTACGGGACGCCGAGCTGCTTGCCGCCGTTCGACCAACCTGAAGCGCTCTTGCCGAGGTCACCAATCCAGCTCGACGTGAGCTGCGTGAGGTCGGCGAGCTTGCCTGACTGGGCCTGAATCGCCTCGGCGCCGCCGCCCCACTGCTGGAAGATGTCAGGAGGAGTGCCTTGCAAGGCGACCTGGATCTTCGTCTTGATGGTCTCGTTCTGGATCGGCTGAACGCTGATGGTCACGTTTGGGTGGGCCGCATGGAAGTCGGTCGCCACCTTTTGGAACGCCGTCTTACCGGGGTCGGTCGAGGCGTTGTGCCACCACGTCAGTGTCACGTCCTTGCCGCCGTTGAGCTGGCCGCCTGCTGCGGAGGATGCCGGTGCGCTTGCAGTGGTCGCCGGCCCGCTGCTTGCGGACGCCGTGGCGGCGGGGGTGGCAGCCGTCGAGCTCGCAGGCGCCGCGGTCTTCTTGGAGCTAGAGCATGCGGAAATAGCCAGGGCTGCTACCGCCGCGATGGCGGTCGCCCTGGCGAGCTGGCGAGGTAAGCGGTTGGTGCGGCTCGTCATGAACGTCCCTTCAGCGAGGGTCCCGCACTCGATACGGGTGCCCGGAGGTGGGGTACGGCCGTCACCGGTCGCACCGAAAGTTACCGAGAACGTCACGATAGTTCCGACGGCGGCGCTACGGTAAGGCCCGCGATCTCACCCGGTCAACCCTTTCCTGGGAACCTTCCCGAACCGTTATCTTTGGCCCTTCCAAGCGAGCGACGGCGTCCGAGACAGTTCCGATAGTTTCCGGTACTATCCCGATGTTCGCCAGCCGGAATGCCTTCACGAAGTGGATAAAACGTGGTGACACCTGAGCCCACCAGCGGGCTTGCGACGGCAATCGACTTGCCGTGGCGCGACATCTCGCTGCCACTGACGGAGCGCGTCACTGATCTGCTCGGGCGCATGACGCTCGAGGAAAAGGTTGGTCAGCTGTACGGCGTGTGGGCGGGCGCAGACCCCAAGGGTGACGGCGTAGCGCCTCATCAGCACGAACTCGTGACGTCGGACGTGCCCTGGAGCGACCTCATCGCGCATGGCCTCGGTCACTTGACGCGCCCGTTCGGGACGGTGCCGGTCGATCCGGCGATGGGTGCTCGCTCGCTTGCACGTGCACAAGCCGACATCGTCGCGGCCAGCCGGCATGGCATTCCGGCCATCGCGCACGACGAGTGCCTCTCCGGCTTCATGGCCTGGGGAGCAACCATCTACCCCACGGCTCTCGCATGGGGCGCGACCTTCGACCCGTCCCTCGTTGAGATCATGGCGACGCAGGTCGGCGTGGCGATGCGCTCCGTCGGGGTGCACCAAGGTCTTGCTCCGGTTCTCGACGTCGCCCGTGACTACCGCTGGGGCCGCGTTGAGGAAACGATCGGCGAAGACCCATATCTGGTCGCAACGATCGGCACCGCTTACGTCCGCGGTCTCGAATCAGCCGGCGTCGTCGCCACGCTCAAGCATTTCGTCGGATATTCGGCATCGCGCGCCGGGCGCAACTTCGGCCCGGTATCTGCTGGTCCGCGCGAGGTCGCCGACATCTTGCTACCCCCATTCGAGATGGCGATCCGCGACGGCGGTGCGCGGTCGGTGATGCACGCGTACACGGAGATTGACGGCGTTCCGGGCGCAGCCAACAACCTGGTGCTCACTGAGCTGTTGCGTGACGAGTGGGGTTTTGACGGCACGGTCGTCTCGGACTACTTCGGGGTCACGTTTCTGACGCTCCAGCACAAGGTCGCCGCCGATGAAAGCGGTGCAGCGGCCTTGGCGTTGTGGGCCGGTATCGATGTCGAGTTGCCAGGCGTGCGTTGCTACGGACAACCACTCGTGAACGCAGTCGAGGCGGGTGTGATCTCCGAGGAGTTCGTTGATCGCGCTGCGCGACGCGTGCTGACGCAGAAGGGCCAGCTGGGCATGCTCGATCCAAGTTGGAGCCCGCACGCGACCGCAACGCAGCAGTCCCAGCAAGCAACTACGGCGTCCGAGGATGTCAGCGGATCGATCGAGTTGGACCCACCCGAGTCACGCGCAGTCGCTCGTCAGCTTGCCGAGGAATCCGTGGTCCTCGTGACAAACAACGGTGTGCTCCCGCTACGCGATGGCACCCGACTCGCCGTGGTGGGCCCGCGTGCCGACGACGCGTTCGCCATGCTCGGGTGCTACACGTTTCCGAGCCACGTCGGGCTGCAATACCCCAAGTGGCCGCTCGGCCTTTCGATCCCCACCCTGCTCGAGGCAACACGTGGAGAACTGCCAGCTGCCGAGGTGACTTTCGCGGCAGGCTGCGAGGTCGACGGCACCGACGTCGACGGCTTCGCCGACGCGGTAAGCGCAGCCACCGCAGCAGACGTGTGCATCGTCGCGCTGGGCGATCGGGCCGGACTGTTCGGCCGGGGAACGTCTGGCGAGGGCTGCGACGCCGACACCTTGGAGTTGCCCGGCGTACAGGGACTGCTGCTCGATGCGATCATCGCGACGGGTCGACCAGTGGTGCTCGTCATGGTGTCCGGGCGTCCGTATGCGCTCGGTGCGTACGCCGATCGCTTGGCAGCCGTCGTGCAGTCCTTCTTTCCCGGAGAAGAGGGTGGCCCTGCACTTGCAGGCGTGCTCTCGGGTCGGATCAATCCCTCTGGCCGATTGCCGGTGTCTATCCCGCGCAGTCCGGCCGGTCAGCCCAGCACCTACCTGACGTCTCCGCTCGGCCTGCGTAGCGGAGTAAGCACCGTCGATCCGACGCCGCTCTGGCCATTTGGCCACGGGATCTCGTACACCAGCTTTCAGTGGGACGACGTGCAGGTCGACGGAAACGCGGTGACACCCGCGGGTCGCATCGATTCCACGACCGACGGTGCGGTGCGTCTCTCGCTCACCGTCTCCAACGTCGGACGCCGGACGGGTACCGACGTCGTCCAGCTCTATCTGCATGATCCGGTTGGTCAGGTCACTCGGCCCGACGTCCGCTTGATCGGGTACACGCGCGTTGCGGTCGAGCCGGGGCAGTCGCGGCGGGTTTCCTTCGACGTGTCGGCAGACCTCTCCTCCTTCACCGGCGTCGCCGGAGTCCGGATCGTCGAACCGGGTGACCTTCAGCTTCGCCTCTCGACGTCAAGCAGCGACTCGCGGCACATCGTGAACATTCGACTGCTCGGGCCGCAGCGACCCGTAGGGTTGTCACGGCGCATGGTGGCCGATGTCACGGTGGAGTAGGGATCGGTCCTGCAATCCGCAACCGTGAGTCAGCCCCGCGTGCGTATCGTGTAATGCAACCTTCGAAGGAGACTCGTCGTGGCTGTCGCCGATCGAGGGCGGGTGACTCGGGTAACCATCGCCGCCATCGCCGCAGAGGCAGGCGTGTCAGTGCCGACCGTGTCGCGAGTCCTCAACGGTCGAGTCGACGTCGCAGCCGACACTCGAACTCGCATCGAGGAGCTCCTCGAAAAGCACGACTACCAGCGCCGCGGCCTTGGTAAGGGCACCCGGGCTAACCTCATCGACCTTGTATTCAACGACCTCGACAGCCCTTGGGCGGTGGAGATCATCCGCGGCGTCGAGGATGTCGCGCACGATGCCGGCGTCGGAACTGTCGTTTCGGCAATCCATAACCAGGTCACGTCGGAGCGCCGCTGGTGGCAAAACGTCCAGGCGCGTGCATCCGACGGCATCATCTTGGTGACATCACATCTGCAGCCGAAACTTCAGGCAGAGGTGCATCGCTACCTGCCCACGGTCGTCGTCGATCCCTCGGGCAGCCCGTCGTATGACGTTCCGACTATCGGCGCGACGAACTGGGCCGGCGGGCTCAGCGCCACCGAACATCTCATCGAACTCGGACATCGTCGGATAGGAATCATCACGGGTCCGCCGCGGCTGCAATGCAGTCGCGCGCGCCTCGACGGTTACCGAGCCGCCCTTGAAGCCGCCGGTCTCCAGTTCGACAACGACCTCGTCTACACCGGCGACTTCTACCACGAGTCAGGCTTCACCGGCGGCACCCAATTCCTCGGGTTGCCAGACGCGCCAACCGCGGTCTTCGCTTCCAGTGACCAGATGGCATTCGGTGTCTACGAAGCAGCGCGCCAACACGGTCTTCGGGTTCCGAGCGACCTCAGCATCGTCGGCTTCGACGACCTACCGGAAGCACCGTGGGCGTCTCCGCCACTCACCACCGTGCGGCAACCACTAGCGGAGATGGGCGGCCTCGCGGCACGCACGGTGCTTCGCCTGGTGCGCGGCGAACCGATTGAGACCCTGCGAATCGAGCTATCAACTCAACTAGTCGTCCGTGAGAGCACCGCACCACCGCGCGCCACGTAGCGCAATAAGAGGTTTGAGAGACTGTCGGCCATGCTCGGCGCCCGCAGTCATCCGCCGTGGCGTGGTGTGGCGCTGCTGGTGGCCAGCGCGTTCTTCATGGAGAACCTCGACGGCACCATCGTCGCGACTGCGGCGCCGCGAATGGCGAGCTCACTCGGCGTCCGGGCCGTTGACCTGAACTCGCAGTGCGCCACCTGCGGCGAGCGCTTCATCCGTTGGTCGAACTGTCGTCGCTTCGAATCCCGACGTTTCGAGTGACCGCAGTCGGTGGATCACTCTTTCGACTGGCGATCGGCGCCGTGCCGTTCCTGCTGCCGCTGATGTTTCAGGACGCATTCGGCTGGAGCCCGTTGAAATCAGGCGTGCTCGTAGTAGCCGTTTTCCTCGGCAACATCGCCATCAAACCGTTCACCGGGCCGCTCTTGCGCCGATTCGGCTTTCGGAATGTCTTGGTGCATTCCGCGTTGTGGAGCGCGGTGACGATCGCCTTGTGTGGACTCGTCACCGCTCATACTCCGCTAGTTCTGACAGCGCTGATCTTGTTCGCGAGCGGAGTGTTTCGGTCGATCGGGTTCACGGCCTACAACACGATCAGCTTTGTCGACGTGCCGCCCGGTTTGATTGGCGACGCAAACACGCTGACGACCACGATTCAGCAACTCACCATGGGCCTAGGTGTCGTGGCGGGCGCGCTGGCGTTGCGTGCGGGGCCCGATTGCCAAATTCTTCGGTGTGACGGCCGGCGCGCGCACTGCCTTCGCCGTGGCGTTCTGCCTCGTCGCGGTGGTCGCGCTGTTTGCAGTGATCGAGTCGGCGCTGCTGGCACGTGACGCCGGTGCTGCCGCCACCACCGCGGCTATGGCCGAACAGCCAACGTGAGCAGTGGAGCCGTCACCGTCTTGCTAGCAAAGAAGGCCGGCACGGCTTCAGCGGCCAGTGGCCGCGAGAAGTGGTAACCCTGGCCAAGATCGCACGATAGCTCGCGCAGGCTGGCGAACTGCTGCATCGTCTCGATGCCCTCGGCGACGGTCTCCATGTGCAATGTGCGGGCCAGTTCGACAACGGTTCGCACGATCGCGGACCCTTCGACAGACGTTTCGATGGTGTCGATGAATGCCTTGTCGATCTTGAGCTGGTCGGCCGGAAAGTGCTGCAAGGACGCGAGTGATGAGTAGCCGGTACCGAAGTCGTCGATGGCCAGTCGAACACCGAGCGCCTTCAGCGGGCTGAGTCGGTCGATGATCCGGAGCGGATCGTGCATCAGCACCGACTCGGTGACCTCGAGCGTCAATGCCTGGGCGGGCAGGCCGGTCTGCCGCAGCACGTCAGTCACCATGTCGGCGAAGCCAGGATCATCGAGTTGGCGAGCCGACACGTTGACGCTGATTCGCAGATCGGGCAGTGACGATGCGCGCCAGATCGCGGCCTGTGTGCAGCCAGAACCCAACACCCATTGGCCGATCTCGACGATGACACCGTTGCGCTCGGCGATCGGAATGAACGTGTTCGGCGCGATCAGCCCCCGGACCGGATGATCCCAGCGCACCAACGCCTCGACCGCGACCGCCTTGCCTGACCGTAGGTTGACCACTGGCTGGAACTGAAGGTGAAGTTCACCGCGGGCCACTGCGTGACAGAGATCGCTGCCGAGTTCCAACACATCCATCGTCTCGGTGTGCATGCTCGGGTCGTAGACGAGTGCAGCGCGTGCGCCACTGCGCTTCGCGCGGTACATCGCGACGTCAGCGTTACGCAGGAGCTCATCGGCGGTGCGCGCCGAACCGTCGCTCGAGGCGATGCCGATGCTGGCAAAGGCAAATACCTCTCGGCCAACAAGGCGGATCGGCTCGAGCAGCGCCTTCGTAATGCGGCTGGCGACGATCTGGCCGGCGTCGGAGCCGACCGTTCTCTCCAGCAGGACGGCGAACTCGTCGCCGCCGAGACGGGCGGCGGTGTCGTCGTCACGCAATGCTTCACGCACGCGTGCGGCCACCCACGCGAGCAGTTCATCGCCCGCCGCGTGGCCCAGGCTGTCGTTGACGTCTTTGAAGCGATCGAGGTCGATGAAGAGCACGGTGACTTCGGTACCCATCCGGGCGCCGTTCTGCAGCGCCTGATTCAAGCGGTCGAGAAACAGCGACCTGTTCGGCAGGCCGGTCACCGAGTCGTGGTAGGCGTCACGCATCGCTTCGACCGTGCGCGCGTCGGTCAAAGCAAGGCTCGCCTGCTCGGCGAATGCTGCGAGCATTTCGCGTCGGTCGTCGACGTCCGGCGTCTCGGGAAGCACAACGGTCACGAGGCTGCCGATCGTCTCGCCTTCGATGTGCACGGGGGCTGCCAATGCAGTACATCTGACCGCGTCGTCCTCGCTGCTCACCCTGGTGACCACGCCGTCGACGGCAACGGAGTCGGCGGCGGCCGCCATGATGAGCACGTCGTGGTCGTCGGTGTCGTCGGGGGGTGCGGCCGACGAGACGATTCGATTCCGGCCGGCCAATGGCTCGCTGAGCACCAGCGCCACAAACGCGTCGCTCAGTAGTGCAGCCGCGCCAGCGGTGACGGCGTCCAGCACAGTCTGTAGCGGCGCACGATGCGAGATAGCCCGCTGGATGGTGAGCAACGACTCCAACAACCGTTGGCGCTGCCCGAGTGTGTCGAGCAGCCGCAACCGCTCGGTCGCCTCCTGCTCACGTTCGCCCCGCAACCTACGCTCGACCTGCAACGTCCGCAAGCTCCGCAACGCCAATCCGAGAACGCTCGCCATGCTGAGCAGCAGTTGCCGTTCTTCACCGGCAAATTCCTCGCCGGATCGGCCGACGACGAGGTGGCCGGAACGATCGTCGTACAGATGCGCAGCGACGGAGTGCAGCAACCCTAGGCCTGCGACATCGATGACTGTGGTGCCGGCGACGGCTCGCGTCAGCGCATCGATCGGCGGCTCGTCGCGCCCAACGCCGATGCAGGCCAAGACCTCGCTGTCGCGGACTAACGCGCCAAGCTCCGCACCGAACGTCTCGACCGCGCGCTCGACGGCGACCCGGACGGCGTCGCCCTCAGTTTCCTGAGACGCCACCGCGTCGAAGTATTCGGTCAGCTGGTGGACTGACCAGTGGTAGGCCACCGTGCACTCCTCACCCGAAAGCCACGATCACCAAGGTCAGATGGTGCATGCCGCGCGCACCGCGGGTACGAGCGATCTCGCCGTACGTGTAGAAGCCCCCGAAAGGCACGCCCGCCGCACGGTGCACGAACTTCGCAACCTCGTCGCACACGCCGTCCGGTTCTAAAAACATGAAGCGCACACCACAATCGAAAGACAGAAATCCGATGGGTGGAACGCCCTCGAGCGGCTCGACAGCCTCGGCGTAGGCGTCGTCGACGCTGGAGAGCAAGCCCTCGCGGTCGGTCTCCATCGCCCACAGCAAGGCGCCCTGGGGCACCGCCACCAATGACTTGATCGAGCCGTCGGCGACGTTTCCCTCATGGATCACCCGAATGTCTTCACCACTGCGCCGTGACATGCCCAGCGGATGCTGCATCGCAAAGAATCTGAAGGCCGCCGAATCAGGGACCAAAGATTTCGGCGCGTTGGTGCGCTCCGAGAAAACTTCGAGCGCAGGTTCACCGTCGAGTGTGTGCACCGTCCCGCCGCTGCTGCTCGTGACCACCATCGGCTCGCCCGACTTGCGCCACCCGTGAGCAACGCCGACGCCGATCGGCGCGTCCGAACCGATCGCCGCTCCCACGACCGCGTCGCTGAGCACCCTGACACCATCGGCGTCGGCGATGAACTGGAAGGTCTTCTCGTACACGTAGTTGTCGGACGCGCAGCCGCCGGCAAGCGGCACGGTGCCGCCGACCACGCTGTAAGCGCCGCGGACGAGTTCGTGCTGTTCGCCCGCGAGGCCGTCGGCCAGCAAGACAAGGACCTTGTGCGCGCGGGTCAGTTCGTGCACCGAGTTCGCGACCTTTTCGCCAGCCGCACGCTGGCTATCGCTGACGTTCAACGCGGCGCTGATGCGAACCTCGAAGCCATCGCCACCCAGGACAGTCACGACCACCGAGGGCTGTGCCGGACCGGTCTGAGCGAGCTGCGCGATGCCGGTGCACCCGATCAGGGGCGCGTCACCCGCCTCGGAGCGAACGCCGTCGATCATGGCCTGGTAGTCGACGCCCGCCGGGCAGAACACCATGACGAGCGACGCCTGCCGGCCAGCCAGTGCCTGCCGAGCCGCCTCCGCGCCGGCTACCGCCACGTCGCTGTTGCAGCTACGACCCGACCCGAACCACCGTCGCTGCGTCGCAGTCACGTCGGTGCCCAGCGATTCCAGCTCGGCCATTTGCACGCCGTCCAGCACAGTCATTCGTAGCCTCCTGGGCGCCCAAGACAGAACTCGTCCCCTCCGCATCGGCCCGCGAGAGGCGAATGTGAGGACTATCGGACGCCGGTGAAGGCATGACTATCGGACGACGACGACGGTGCAACTCGCGTGGTGGACGCAGTGATCGCTGACCGAACCCAGCAGTAGCTCAGCAAATCCGCCGTGCCCGCGGGATCCGACGACTAGCAGATCCGCGCTCCTCGAGCGCTCGACCAGCGCGAGCGCCGGGGCGGCGTTTACAACGTGCGTGCGGAGCCGTTCGGCGGGCAGATCGATGCCGCTGGCGGCTTTCTCGACGACGGCCTGCGCCTCGTTCTCGGGGTTGTAGCCACCCACAACAAGCGGCAGCCCGTAAGACATCGGCCGCGCCCAGACGATGAGCAACTCAAGGGTGCCGCCGGTTGCCCGAGCCTGCTCGGCCGCCCACGCAGTGGCCTTCACGCTTTCATCGGATCCATCCACGCCGACAACGATCAGCGGACGGGCTACTTCTGAATCAACGCTCATGACGACTCCTCGGGGTAGTGGGTCACGCGGAAGGGCTGACGGGCTGCGCGCCGGCTTCTGGTGCCGGCGGCGCGACGGCTGCAGAGGGCGCCTTCGTGGCCAGGATCTTCTTGGCGACCTTCTTGGGCGCAGCCTTCTTCGCTGGCGCGGTCTTCTTAGCCTCCGCCTTCTTTGCTGGCGCAGCCTTGTTTGCGGGCGCGGTCTTCTTTGCGGCTACCACCCTCTTGACTGGAGCGCTGCTGGCTATCGCGGTGCCAGACAAGTCGATCAGCCGGCACGGGATGTCGGTGTTCTCGTTGACCCAAAAGCTCGCGCAGACTCGGTGATAGCCATCCGCGATCTGCAACGGAAAGCCGCGCAAGAGGTCGCCACGCACCAACAGGACCGGTGATAGCGCGCGGCCCTTCCGGATCTTTCGCAGATCAGACGCCACGTGCGGATTGTCGACCGTCAGCAGCGGCTCCGTCGACGCACGCAACAAATCCTTGGCCTTGTAATGCGCGACTGGCGCCGCTTGTAGCCGTGCGATTATCGACGCCCGAAGCCGGCTATCACCGACCAGCAGCGACAGATAGCTGTCCGCAGCGGGATAGTCATGGGCGTCCGGGGCGTTCTCCCATATCACTTGCGCCATCGGGTTTCCCTCGGTCGTGAGGCGAGCCAATCGACGTCCGACATTCTGCCCTAACGTCGGCGGACCTCACGAGCCTCCAGCCAAAGAGCTACGTACGCACGTCCGGCCTCGCTGGACGGCGCGAAGACGTTGACCGGCTCGCGCTTTGGCCCCATGTTCTCCACGACCGCAGCAGCGGGGATCGCGGCGTCGGCGATTCCGGGGCGGCCGTCACGAAGGGCGGCCATCGACTCTCGGTGCAGCTTCTTGCGCCGGTCGACCATCGAGAAGAACGCCAGGACGGCGGGTCGCGGCGCCTTCGCTTTTGCCACGAAGTCGATGAGCTGGTCGTAGGTCCTGACGGCGAGCGTGGTCGGGATCAAGGGCACCAGCAGGGCATCCGTCGCGCGCAGGACGCTCTCCGACACCAGCGAAACGCTAGGCGGGCAATCGAGGAACACGACGTCGTAGTCGGCCGCGACCGTCGCGAGTAGCTCGGCGAATCGCCGCGTCGGGCTCTTGGCGTGATCCAGCGCGAGATCCATGTTGCGGTAGGAGAAGTCAGCAGGGAGCAGATCGAGATTGTCGTAGTCGGTCGCTTTCACCGGGACATCCATGCCGGTGCGACCCCGGACCAATGCCTTGGCCCCACCTGACACACCGGACTTGATGCGGAAAAGATAAGTCGCCGCCCCTTGGGGGTCGAGGTCCCACAGCAGGGTTCGCTGTCCCTCATTCGCGGCCAGGTAGGCGAGGTTCACGGCCGCGGAGGTCTTGCCGACGCCGCCCTTGATGTTGTACGTCGCGAACACTTTCACGAGACACGCTCATAGAGTGCGGCCAGGTGCGCCCGCGGCTGCGGTCCGGCGAAGCGCTCGAACAGCGTCGCGAAGGTGCCACGTGCGACGACCTGGCGCTCCCCCAGTCGGTCGGCGAGGCGACCCATCGCCATCACGGCCTCGACTGTCGGTGCGTCGGATGAGTTCGTCGCAAGCATTTGCGTCGCGAAGGTGCGGATCGCGTGCTGCTGCACTTCGGTGTCTTGGAACTCACCGAGACAGTCCTGCAGCTTCTTCAGGTCGTCGGTCAGCGCACGTTGCGCGACTGCGTTGTGCAGCGACCCGAAAATCTCCAGCGAATACCGCAGTTCTTTGCAACGCTTGCGCAGGTCGTGCAGATCGCTCGGCGGTGAGTCTGCGGTAATCGCAGCACCTGCTTTGATCGCGCGCCTGAACGCCCGGTTGACTGCAGACTTCGCCATCGTCTCGACCCGCGAAGGCAGCGGGTCGGCAGTGCCGGGTTCGGCGGGCGGTTCGGTGCCGGTCGAGACTGCGGCCCACGCGGCGAACGCCCGCTTCGCGCGAACGGAACGCAACGATCGCACCAGCACCGCCTGCTCTGATGCCTGCGCTGCGACAAGGAACTCTCGGAACGGTCCTAGCTGCGACACACTCCAGCCCGGCGCTGTGACCTCGGCGGCCAGCGCGTCGAGACCGAGCAGGTAGACATCGAGATCACGTGCGGGCGTCGTCAGATCGCCCAGCCACTTCAACGCAACGCTCGCCGCGTCGGCCTGCTCGGTGGGCAGCGCATCTCCGGTCACCTTGAGCGTCGAACGTGCCCGCCGCACTGCCACCCGTAGATCGTGCAAGAACTCGGTGTCAGTACCGGCAACGACGCCAGGCACGTTGCGTTGTGCGGCGTCGAGAAGCGCACCCATGATCCGGCGTACCGCGTATTCGGTCGGCATCCCGCGACTTAGGGCGATGTCGAGCTTGCTCGAGTAGTTGCCTGCGCTGCGACCGGTCGTGGAAAGTGCCTGCGCAAGCATTGACTGACGGGACGGCGTGAGGCCAGGCAATTTCGCGATGATCGCAGCGGTGGCTGCCGCCTCGTCGGAGTAACCGCGCGATGCGACGACGCTTACTCGCGAGCCCGTGTTCGCCTTGCCAGGCCCATCGCCGACGGGGTGTTCGATCACGACCCGGGCGACAGTCTTCTCGTCATCGTTGCGAACCCGATAACTGCGGACGACAAAACGCTGAGTTGCTACGGGTTGGAGCGCGCGCATCTCGACGACCGGCTCGAGAAGGCTTCGCATTGGGCCTGGCGGCACGACCGTGTCGAGCGGATACGCGACCCGAGCAGACGCCGGAGCCGGTGTTGCGGTTACCGCGAGCACGTCGTCGCCAGTGGCCAGCGACAGCCGCAGGGTCGGTGTCGCCCTCGATCGCTCGACGCGCTGCAGGACGAACCCGGCGCGGTGTAGTCGCCAGTCGAAGGTGTCGAGCCACGTGCGGCGAACTGTGGACGCCGGCTCGGCAACAAATCCTGCGTGCTTGCCGGGCCGACCCGAGGCGCGGGCCAGGGCCTTCTGCACGGCGCGATCGATATCGGCTGTGCCGTCAGCGGCCACATACTCGCGGTCGGCGACCAGCACAGGAATCCTCTCAGCGGTGGGCCGACTGTACCTGCCGCCCGCAGGGGCGGGCAACGACGCCTCAGGCAACTACGCTAGACGCATGACCGCTCCTATTTACGCCGTGGCCGGAGACGCCGACGGCAACCCCACGACGGCGACCTGCTCACACTTGTCGACCATCGCCGACGTGACGCCATCAAGCACCGAGGGTTGCGAGGATTGCCTGCGCGAGGGCAGCCACTGGGTGCATCTGCGCGAGTGCCTGCAATGCGGCAAGGTCGCCTGTTGCGACGACTCACCCCGCAAGCACGCGACAGCCCATTTCCACGCCTCGTCACACCCGATCGTGCGCTCGATCGAACCGCACGAAGAGTGGGCCTGGTGCTACCCGGATTCACTATTCCTGTTGCCGGCGTAAATCCTGTGCAAGACGGCCCGGTGAAAGACGGCGACATGGTCAGCTCGACGGCGGACGCACCGAATAGCCAACCGGACCTGCTCGACGCCGTCCTCGCAATCGGTGCCGGCCTTGACCTGCAAACGGTGCTGCATCGCATCGTCGAGGCGGCCGTCCGACTGGTCGATGCACGGTACGGCGCGCTCGGTGTCATCGACGACATGCGACGGCTCTCGCAGTTCCTGACCGTTGGCATCGATGCGGCGACCGCAGCTCAAATCGGTCCGCTGCCACACGGCGACGGCATTCTCGGAGTGTTGATCGACGATCCGCGGGCACTTCGGTTACACGACCTCAACCAACACCCGGCCGCCTTCGGCTTCCCGGCTCACCACCCGCCGATGAGAAGCTTCCTCGGCGTCCCGATCCGGGTGCGAGATGTGGTGTTCGGAAACCTCTACCTCACCGAAAAGGTGGGAGGTGTCGACTTCAACGACGAGGACCAGAGCATCGTCCTTGCCTTAGCGGCCGCGGCGGGGGTCGCGATCGAGAACGCCAGGCTGTACGAGGACGTCCGACATCGGGAACGGTGGTTGCAAGCCTCAGCTGAGGTGACGACAGCCCTGCTCTCAGGTACCGAGCCGGACGAGGTGCTGCAGCTAGTCGCTGCGCGTGCCAGAGACCTCGCCGAGGCCGACTTTGCAGCGATCGTGCTACCCCTCGGAGACAGCCTGGTGATCGAGGTTGCCGATGGCGGCGCGGCGGCACACGTCATTGGCAAGCGCATCGACCCGGCAGCCTCTCTGATCGGCGATGCCTTTCGCGGCGGCACTACGGTCGCGATCGACGACATCCACAACAGCCCGCACTGGCCGAGCAACTCTGAGGCGCTCGATGATTTCGGACCAGTGATCATCGTGCCGCTCCTCGCAGGAGATGCCCGGCATGGCGTTCTCTGGGTGGGCAATCTCATCGGCGGCCGCCACTTCCGAGACGCGCACCAGGCCATGCTCGAGGCCTTCGCCGATCAGGCCGCCCTTGGTCTCGAGTTGGCCCGCCAACGGCGCGAAACCGAGCATCTGAGCCTCTTCCGCGACCGCGATCGGATCGCGCGCGACCTCCACGACACGGTCATCCAACGGCTGTTCGCGACGGGTATGCAGTTGGAGAGCTCGATGCGCTACATGACCAGTCCGGAAGCCTCGGAGCGCGTCCAGGGTGCCGTCAGCGATCTCGACAAGACCATTAAGGAGATCCGCTCGACCATCTACGCACTGCAACGGGCTGACCGATCGCGCTCCAGCAGCCTGCGCGCCCGCATCGTCGAGCTCATCGAGGAACTCGCGCCCGCGGTCGGCTTCACGCCCACATTACGCCTCGAGGGTCTCGTCGATACCCGCGTCTCGAAGGAGGTCGCCGACAACCTGCTGCCGGTGTTGCGCGAAGCGTTATCCAACATCGCGCGGCACGCAAAGGCCACTCGCGCCGACGTTTCCGTCGTCGTGGGCGAGGAGTGGGTGAACTTGACCGTCATTGACGACGGAGTCGGAATCCCTGAAGACGGGCGTCGCAGCGGCCTGGCCAACCTCGGGGCGCGAGCGAGGAGCCTCGGCGGGACGTTCGTCGCCCATTCCGTTGCAGAGGGTGGTGCCGAACTTGTGTGGCGGGTGCCCGTCGGCGACGCCTGAGACGGTCGACCCGGATACGGTGGTTCTTAGCGCCGTCTCCCCGACGGGCGCGGAAACGGATGGAGGCCTGGTGTCTACCACTGAGGGCCAGATCACGGTGTTCCTGCTCGACGATCACGAAGTCGTGCGGCGCGGGGTCAAGGAGCTTCTTGAATCCGAGTCCGACATCGTCGTGATCGGCGAGGGTTCGACCGCGTCCGAGGCCTTGGCGCGCGTACCCGCACTTCGCCCTCAGGTCGCGGTGCTCGACGTCCGGCTGCCTGATGGTGACGGGGTCAGTGTGTGCCGTGACCTTCGCTCCAAGCTGCCCGATCTTGCCTGCCTGATGCTGACGTCCTTCGCCGACGACGACGCGCTCTACGACGCAATCCTTGCGGGCGCAGCCGGATACGTTCTCAAGCAGATCAAGGGCAGCGACCTCGTAAACGCCGTCCGCACGGTCGCTATAGGCGGCTCACTGCTTGACGCAAAAACGACCGCCCGCATCATGCAGCGGCTGCGCGACGACGCCGCAGACCGCGAGAAGGCCGACCCGTTCGCCGCACTCACTGGACAGGAGCATCGGATCCTCGATCTCATCGGCGAGGGCCTGACCAACCGACAGATCGGCGAACGGATGTTTCTCGCCGAGAAGACAGTCAAAAACTACGTCTCCTCCTTGCTCGCAAAACTCGGCCTCGAACGACGCACTCAGGCTGCGATCCTTGCCACCGAAAGCAAGCAGGACAAGCACATCACGCCGTGACCGGCACCATCTCCAACTGCTGCGCCTGAATCGCAGTAATCGCGACGGTGTTGACGATGTCAGCCACCGTACAGCCGCGTGAAAGGTCATTGACCGGATGCCGCAGCCCCTGCAGAACTGGCCCGACGGCCGCTGCACCGGCAGACCGTTGGACAGCCTTGTACGTTGTATTTCCGGTATTGAGATCGGGAAATATGAGCACGTTCGCGTGGCCGGCGACGGCACTGCCCGGCAGCTTGGAAGCCGCCACGTCGGGATCTACTGCCGCGTCGTACTGCACTGGACCCGCAAGAGGTAGGTCGGGCCGCAACGTAGCGACTAGTTCGGTTGCCGCGCGCACCTTCTCCACGCCCACACCCGTTCCCGAAGTCCCGGTGGAGTAGGAGACAAGTGCTACCACCGGGTCGATACCGAACGCGGCAGCCGTTTCGGCCGTGCGCACTGCGATGTCGGCAAGTTGGCTGGCGTCCGGATCCAGATTGACCGCACAGTCGGCAAAGACCAGCACCCTGTGCGGCAAGCACATGAAGAATGCGCTCGACACCAGTGCCGCACCGGGCGCTGTCTTGATGATTTCGAGAGCGGGTCTGACGGTGTCGGCGGTCGTGTGGGCGGCACCAGAAACCATGCCGTCGACCCGGCCCGTATGCACGAGCATCGTGGCGAAGTAGGAGCTGTCGCCCATCAGATCCCATGCGGCTTCCGCCGTGACGCCCTTCTGAGAACGCAGGGCCACATACAAGTCAGCGAACTCCTGCCGTAACGGTGACGTCGTCGGGTCGATCACTTGTGTGTCCGCCAGGTCCAGGCCCAGCACTTCAACTCGGCCAGCAACCAGCGAGGGGTCCCCAAGCAAGGTCAGTGACACGACTTGCTGGTGTACGAGTTCCTCAGCCGCGCGCAGTATCCGGTCGTCGCTTGCCTCAGGCAACACAATGGAGCGCTTGTTGCGGCGGGCTCGCTCAAGCAAGCTAGCCGAGAACATCAACGGGGTGACGACCTCACTGCCGGTGAGTCGGATCCGTGCTGTGAGCTCGTCGGTGTCGACCGAGCTCGCGAACTGCCCGAGGGCGGCGGCGATCTTCCGGCGACTACCGGGCCTGATTTCCCCGCGCACGGCCTCCAACGTGTGCAGCGCCGCATACGTGTCTGCCTCGACCGCAACGACCGGAACGCCCGATGGCTCGAGCAGCGCGAGCGTCGCGGCATCGAGCTTGATCCCACAAGTGAGGACGATGCCGGACGGCGTCGGCAGGGCTGGGCTCAGAGCCGCGGCACCAATGGCTACCGCAAGATCGGCACGATCACCCGACGCCACGAGCAACGTTCCGTTCACGAGTCTTGGCAACATCGTCTGGAGGTACCCCGAGCCCGCGAGATACGCCTCAACCTCGCGGTGCATGGCGGCACCCGCACCAGCTAGCACGGTCGCCCCGAGTGCCGTGACGACCTCGTCGATCGTCAACGCCGACAGGACGGGTAGGTCGGGCAGGAGGTAGACCGGCGGTCGCCCCGTCACAGCAATCGTTGACGCACGCAACTGCTCGAGTGCAGTCGGCTCGACACGGTTGAGGAACGTCGCAACCAGCGCGCAACCGTGCTCGATGAGCAACTCCTGCGAACTCCGGCTCGCGATTGAAAGGGATTCGAAGTCCTTGCCGTATCCCGACACCACGTTCACCACCGGGGTAGCGAGATTGACAGCCAGCTCCGCGTTGAGAGCCAACTCAGTCGCGGCCGTCGGTCCGGTGTAGTCGGTTCCTAGGCACAGCACGTAGTCGAACTTGTCGCGGAGGCGGGAGAAGTGATCGGCGATCTGGGCGATCAACCGCGGCGTGCCGCTGTCCCGCTCGACGCGTGCGGCGTCGGCGTACGTGAACGCGTAGGCGTCCTCGTAAGCCATCCCGAGTTCGTAGCGCTCCCGGAGCAATTCGATCAGCGGATCTGGCACCGAGCCCGATGCGATCACCGGACGAAAGATCGCCACCCGCTCGACCTGGCGGGTAAGAAGCTCCATGAGGCCGAGCGCAACGACAGCCTTGCCGGACCGTGCCTGCATTGATGTCACGTACAGCGCGTTACGCATCTGCCCTCCTCACCTGGTCTCCGTTGTACACGTCGCAAGCGGGCGCAGATGAGGGCCCTCGCGTGGGCGGGGGCCCTCATCGCCGGTGCGGTCGCCGTTACGGTTCGACGGGAGCCGGGGTCCGCGCACCGAGCTTGGGGAGCAACTCTGCGCTCGGATCGGTACGCCGCAGGT
>DATCFU010000176.1:0-2395 GCA_036509315.1 Acidothermaceae bacterium | reverse complement strand
CAACGCGAAGGCCGCCGCGACGACAATTGTATCGGTGTCGTCGAGCGTCTCGCCGGCAGTCCGTCTCGTCAGCCAGCGCAGCGGGCTGACGCGGCTGAGCCCACGTCGAATCTCGTGTTGGAAGATCACCACGACGACGATGGTCGCGACCGCACTCACGGCGGACAGGAGGTACGACGTCAGAATGAGACCGAGGTGGCTGGCGATCCACGACACAGCCAACAGGGTCAGAAGACCGCAGGCCACCTGAACCGCGATCGTGTGCTTGAGCCATCTGTAGGCCCACGAGAAAAAAGCCGTCAGAACCAATACGTCGACGGCGTCTTGCCAGCGAAGGCCGTGGGTCAAAACGGAGAGGGCGACTCGGTGCATGAGCGTTCTACAGCTAGCGTTAGCATCAATGCCGTTCGGTTAAGCATTGGGTGTAACTCTCATCCTGACAGGTCAGTGGCGCGGCCTGCGTGAGGCGAGGTCGATGACGTTGTCGGGCAGGCGGATGGCGTGGACGTAGGTGGCGGCGAGCATGCGCCAGGCGCGATCGAAGCGTCCGCTCTGCTCGAGGGCGCGGAGGGTGAGGATCGCTTGGCCACCGTCGGTGCGCCATCGCATCCCGGAGCGTTTGAGCCGTTGCGTAACCAGCGTCTTGCACGCCGCCTCGATGAGACCCGAGCCGATCGGGAGCTTGCGGCGGGCAAATCTCGCATATCGCATTCGCTGGCGATGACGCCGGAAGTACCCCAGCGCCGCGACGAGCTTGCGTTTGCGCGGGTGCTTGTCGCGCAGGTAGGCGAGGTGTCGGATCACCTTTGCGATGCCGTCGGGGTCGTGGCGGAGTGTGTGCCGGTGCTTCTGGAATTCGGCCTGACAGCGCAAGCTCGCCTCGCCGTACACGGCCTCGAGCGCCTCGTTGAGGTGCTGGGCCGCGTGCCAGAAATCGACGATCTGCTCGTCGCCCCGACCGCCGGGCAGCGTGGAGAGAAAGGCCCAGTTGTCCTTGACGCCGTCGGCGATGCCGACGACGCGCAGGGCGGGACGTTGCGTGAGCGCGGCGTCGAGCTCGTCGGTGAGCGCGGCCTTGAGCGTCGCCTTGCCCGACTCGGGCATGCGTCCGAGCCGCGTCGTTGCGAGCAGATCCCCAGCCCGGTCGTAGAAGCAGAGCGTCCCGCAGCTCGCCTCGTGATACCCGGCGGGCCCCTTGGCGATCTGACCGCGGGCGCGGGTAGCGGCGCGCTTCTCCTCGCGGCGGCCGTCTTTCATCGGCACGAGAACGCCGTCGAGCGAGACCGCCACGACCACGGCGTCCTTCGGGACCTTCTCCCCGTCGCGCAGCCGCTTCTCGAAGCCGACGCGGTCATCTTCCCACCGCGCGGACAGGGCCTTCGGCAGCCGGTCGAGGCTGGACTTCGATGGATTCATCCCGCCCATCCGCGCGAACAGCGCCTCGCTCTCGCCCGGCGTCAGGTGCGCGACCGCCCAGGCTGCGTTCAGCGCCGCAAGCGGCGTGAAGTAGTCCTCGACGATCCCCGCCCGCAGCTCCATCGCGCAGACGGCGCGCTCATCGTCCTGTCGCGTCGAATACAGCGTCCGCTCGACGGTCACGGGGCCCGCCGCCGTCATGTACGTCTGTGGGCACCGCAGCACCCGCCGGTGTCCCACGCCGTCGATTTCCACGGCCGGCGCGTCGATGTCCAGCCGTGCCAGCTCCTCGGCCACGAACTCCGCCTGCGCCGCCGCGAATCGCCGCTGGGCCTCGCGTTCGAACGCCTCGAAGTCGGTCACGGGGCCGCGAGCCGCCCGGCGCTCGTCTACGAAGGCGCGCAGCTCATCGAATGCGTGCGAGGTCTTGCCAGCGGAAACCGGGATCGGCGACTCTGTCATGGGGGCATCCTCCGAGGTCTTTCTTGTTCGCAACCTCGAAGTACCGCGGCCGGCTCTGCCCCTTCAACTCCCGCGTCCACTTTGTCACCGGCGCCTCATCAGCCCGTCGCCATCCCTTGCGAATTCACGTCAGGATGGGATCTCCACCCTGTGCATACAAGGAACCTGCACCGGCGCCTGCGGCACCGAGGAGTTCGCCTGTCAGCCCGGCTGGCAGTGCCAGGACGGCCTGTGCGTCGATCCGAAGTGCGTCGGCGTGAACTGCGAGATCGGCCAGATCTGTCACGCGGGAACCTGCGTGGGCGGCTGCGACGGCGTCACCTGCCCCCTCGGCCAGGAGTGCCAGCTCGGCGTCTGCATCGATCCCTGCGCCGGTGTGACCTGTAGCGGCGCCGTCTGCGATCACGGCGCCTGCGTGACGGTCTGCTCCTGCCAATCCTGCGCCGCCGGCCAGGTCTGCACCAGCAACGGCAGCTGCGTCGACACCGGCTGCGACGTGATCACCTGCGGCGCGGGT
>DATCFU010000175.1:0-9606 GCA_036509315.1 Acidothermaceae bacterium | reverse complement strand
TTGACGACCTGCCGCCGGTAGAGCTCGAAGTACGGCACATGCAAGAGCAGTGGGTACTTGTCCTTCCAGGCTGCAAAGTCCCACTCCGGCAGCATGGTGAAGCCGTAATTCTGTTCATGAACGCGTAACTGCTCGTTGTAGGGCACGGCAACTGTTGCGGCTGCGGAGCGCCATGTTGCGATCTCGCTCGATGTGACGCCGAACTGCGCCGCGAGATCGAGATGGCGTTCGGCAGCATCGGCAGCCGCGACGAGATTGTGGGCTGCGGCGAGATTCGTGTAGATGTTGTCGTCCACCAGCGCCGTGTATTCGTCAGGACCTGTGACGCCCGCGATGTGCCACTTGCCGTCACGGCCGAAGTTGCCGAGTGAGATCCAAAGTCGTGCGGTCTCTGCCAGCAACTCCAGGCCGCCCTGGACCTCGACCGAAAGGTCGCCGGTCACCTCGGTGTAGCGCGCGAGAGCGTTGCCGATATCGGCGCTTACATGCATCGCGGCCGTCCCGGCGGGCCAATATCCGGAGCACTCCTCGCCGCGAATGGTTCGCCACGCGAATGCGGCGCCCTGAACGCCCAGCGTCTGCGCGCGCTGCTTGGCCAAGTCGAGCGTCGAATAGCGCCACCGCAGTGCGTGGGCGGCGGCGTCGGGCGCCGTGTAGATGAGGACCGGCAGTACGAATGCCTCGGTGTCCCAGAACGTGTGACCGTCGTAGCCCGGCCCGGTCAGGCCCTTCGCCGCGATACCGCGACCCTCGCTGCGCGCGCTCGCCTGCAAGACGTGGAACAGCCCGAAGCGCGCCGCCTGCTGGATCTCGTCGTCACCCACGACCTCGACGTCGGCGCCGTCCCAGAACTCGTCGAGGTACGCCCGCTGCTCTGCAAGCAGCTGCTCGAAGCCCGAGAGCCGTGCCATCGTCACCGCGCCGGCGACCTGGTCACGCAGCGCCTCTTGGCTGCGAACATTCGACCAGCCCCAGCCGACGTACTTGCGAAGCGTCATCTTCTCGCCGGGCTGGAGCGAACTGATCGCGGTCAGCCGTGCCCAGTCGGGCGCGTAGTGGGATTCGAGGTCAATCTTGCTCGGTCCGTCGAAGACGTTTGCCATCCCCGCGGCCATCTGGAGCTTGCTTGAACGGGTGCGGTGCACGAGGAGCATGCCCTGTTCGGTGATCGATTGGTCGACCGCTTCGAGGGGACTCTCCATTGCGGCTGCCTCGCGTGGATCCCCAGTCTGTGCGGGGACCGCTTCGTTCGCCACAAGTTCAGACTGCACAACGATGCGCATGGAGTCGTCGACGGCCTCGACCTCGTACTCGATCGCAGCGATCGCCCGCTGCGTGAACGACACGAGGCGCGTCGATCGCAATCGGACCTTCTTGCCAGCTGGCGAGATCCACTCCACGTTGCGTACTAGCGTTCCGGCACGAAGGTCGAGCACTCGCTCGTGGGAGACGAGCGTTCCGTAGCGAACGTCGAACGGTTCATCGTCGACGAGCAACCGGATGAGCTTTCCGTTGGTGACGTTGACGATCGACTGACTCGACTCCGGGTTTCCGTACGCGCTCTCCGCGTACGGCAGCGGGCGCAGTTCAAAGAACGAGTTGAGGTAGGTACCGGGGATGCCGTGCGGCTCGCCCTCGTCAAGGTTGCCGCGAAGGCCGATGTGGCCATTTGCCAGCGCGAACAGCGACTCGGACTGCGCGATCACGTCGAGGTTGAGCCGCGTCTCGCGCAGTTGCCAAGGCTCTGCGGGATAGGCCGGGTGGTTGATCATGCGCTGTCGTCCATCATGTGGGCTTTCCGTCGGAACTGCGCTTGCTGCCAGAGTCGAGGAGCTCGGCCAGGTCGGTCACGACGATATCGGCGCCGTGCTCCTTGAGCTGCTTGCCGTGCGTGGCGTCGAGTCGATTGACGCCGACGACACAGCCGAACTTGCCAGCTCGCCCAGCTTCGACGCCGGCCAGTGCATCTTCGAACACCGCGGCGGCGGCGGGCTCGACACCCGCACATTTGGCGCCGGCGAGGAACGTGTCGGGCGCCGGCTTTCCCTTCAAGTGGTCAGTCTTGATCGTCACACCGTCGATGCGGCCCTCAACGAGTTCGCCGAGCCCGGTGACCTCGAGGACGGCAGCGGTGTTGGCGCTTGACGATACGACGATGCGCCGCAACCCGGCGTCCCGCGCGGCTTGAAGGTATCGACGCGAACCCTCGAAGACCTTCGCGCCGTCCTGCTTGATGTGTTTGAGCAGTAGCACGTTCTTGCGGTTACCCAAGCCGTTGATGGTCTCGGCGTCTGGGCTGTCGTCGGGCTTGCCCTCGGGTAGCTCGATGCGACGACTGTGCAGGAACGTGCGGACGCCGTCAGCGCGGGGGAGGCCATCGACGTACTTGTCGTAGTCGTCAACCGGATCGAAGGGCACGAACGGGGTGCCGGTGCTGTCGGCGCGTGCCTTGAGGAACGCGTCGAACGTCTCGGTCCAGGCCAAGTCATGGACCGAAGCGGTATCGGTCAGCACGCCGTCGAGATCGAACAGGCACGCTGTCACGTGGTCAGGCAGCCCCAGCATTTGCGCCCTCCTTCGAGGAATAGCATTCCCTAATCGGTGCAACCGACGCCCGCGGGAGGTCACGATGCCGGGGATCGTGTCGCCAGGCTTTTTCGGTCGCAAGCGCGAGGGCGGCCAAGCCTTGCCACCTGGCCAGTATCTGGTGCGCGACTTCCCGGTGTTGTCGGCAGGCCCAACGCCGCGGGTCACTCCTGACACCTGGGAGTTTCGCATCGTGACCGAGACCGGCGAGCAACGAACGTGGGACTGGGCGGCGTTTCGCGCGCTCCCCGCCGTCGACGTGACCGTCGACCTGCATTGCGTCACGAAATGGTCAAAGCTCGGTACCTCGTGGCGCGGCGTATCGGTCGACGTCTTAGTTGAGGGCATCGAGACCAACGCCGAGTACGCGCTGGTGCTGTCGTACGGGGGGTACACGACGAACCTGCCGTTGCGCGACTTGCTCGGCGGCTTGGCCTGGCTTGCGTTCGCGTACGACGGATCCGACCTGACTCCTGAGCACGGCGGTCCGGTGCGACTCCTCGTGCCGCACCTCTACCTCTGGAAGTCCGCGAAGTGGGTGCGCGGGATCGACCTTCGCACGACCGAGCAACGCGGGTTCTGGGAGCAGTTGGGCTACCACGATTACGGAGACCCGTGGCTCGAGCAGCGGTACTCGGAAGACTGACCTGGCGCGTCGGCACGCTGGTCTCCTTTCGTGACGAGACTGCCGCCGCCCGCACCTTGGTCTTCCAAGTCCCAGACTGGGCAGGCCACCTTGCCGGCCAGCATGTCGACGTCCGACTTACCGCTCCTGATGGGTATTCGACGGAGCGTTCGTACTCGATCGCGTCCGCCGCTGACGGCGACCTGGTCGAGTTGACTGTCGAACGATTGCCGGACGGCGAGGTGTCGCCGTATCTGTCGCAGGTGCTGTCGGTCGGAGATCAGATCGAGTTGCGTGGACCGATCGGTGGTTGGTTTGTATGGGATCCCGAGGTTGATTCGCCGGCGTTGCTGGTCGGCGGCGGTTCGGGCGTTGTGCCGTTGATGGCGATGGTGCGCACGCGTGCGCGGCAAGGTTTCACTACTCCTTTTCGGCTCCTGTACTCGGTTCGTGATGCGGCGTCCGTGCTGTATGGGCCGGAACTCGATCGGTTGCGGTCTGATCCGCTGCTTGAGGTGCATTACGCGTTTACCCGTCAGACCCCGGATGGCTTCTCGCGCCCGGCCGGTCGCATTGACGCGGCGTTCCTCGACGAGTTCGGCTATAGCGCGACGTTGCGACCGGCCGTGTTTGTGTGTGGCCCGACTGGCTTCGTCGAAACGATCGCCGATCTGCTTGTTGCTGCGGGCCACAATCCCCATCGCGTGAAGACCGAGCGGTTCGGACCTAGTGGAGGGAGCACTGGATGAGCGTTGCTCTTGATGGCAACACGATGGCGGGCGCGCTGGGCGAGCTGTTCGCCGTCGATGTGAGTGTCGCCGTCTTCGAGTGTGCGGGGTGTGGCCACACCGGCGTGGTTGCAGAGGTCGTGGTCTACGCCGATGCGCCTGGCATGGTCGGACGTTGTCCGGCGTGTTCCGATGTACTCCTTCGCCTTGTGCGATCGGAGCGCAGCGCCTGGCTCGACATGAGTGGCGTGGTCTGCCTACGCATCGACATCTAGCTGCTCAGCATCTCGCTAGCCGCCGCCCGGCTGCGCCGATCGCGCCTCGATCGCGCGCAGTGTGGTGCGGAGGTTCTTGCTGATGAAGGTCTTCCCGACCGGGGCCAGCAGCGCTGCGATCATTCGCCCCTTGAAGCTGATGCCATTGCGAATGATGACCGCATGTACCGACGTCGAGCCATCCGCGTCGCGAGTCAGCGTGTAACGGTGGCCGCTGCCGCGGCCCCAGATGTTGCTGTCCGTTGTTGTAAGAACGATGTCGGTTGGGTTCGACCAGTCGTAGCGAAGCCGTTCCCATACGGCGCCGGCCGCCTTGGAGCCCTCGGTCACGTCGGCCCACGTGTCACCGTGGTCGTGCACGACCAGGAACTCGGGCTTGCTGTTCGTCCACACCTCAGACCGGTGTGGCCCGAAGTCGGTAAGCGCGTCCAGGAACTGCTGGGGAGTCGCGCTGGTTCGTTCCGTCACGTCGATCGCCGTCATAGGCATCACTGTAAGCGGGCTGGGTGGCTGGCAACGCCTGCCGCCGATGGGCCACAGTGGGCATGTGACGTCGTGGACGTGGGACGGACCCACCGTGGGGCTCTCCGTCCTCTTGGCCGTCGCGTACGCGTGGGGCATCGCGCGGGTGCGGTCGCGCGGACTTCAGTGGCCTGTTCGACGGACCGTGGCGTGGGTGGCCGGCATCGCCAGCTTGTTGGTGATCACCGTTGGCGGCCTGGGAGCACACGCGCATACGTTGCTGTGGGTGTACACCGTGCAGGTCTTGACCTTGCTGCTCGGAACACCAGTGTTGCTCGCTTACGGTCGGCCGCTGGCCTTGGCGGCCGACGCCCTTCCGCCTCGGGCGTCTGCACGGGTACTTCACGCGCGATCGGGCGCGCTACTACGCCTCGCTTCGAATCCGGCTATCGGACCCCTAGTCGTGCCCATCGTGTTGGCGGTCATCTTCTTTAGCCCCGTGCTCACAGTGACACTCGAACACTCGTGGGCCTACTACCTGCTTCAGTTCGTACTGGTGGGCATCGGCCTGATCATCGCGATCGGCTTGGTGGGCGACGGGGCTGAGCGCGACAGTTCCCTTGCGCTCGCAGCGACAGTGGCGATCGCGTTCATCGAACTGCTCTTCGACGCGGTTCCCGGCATCGTGTTGCGACTGCGCACCCATCTCGTCGCCACCGCATATTGGACCCGAGTGCACCAGGGACACCGGCTCAGCGCGCTGACCGATCAGCAGCATGCCGGCGCGTCTTTGTGGTTCATCGCCGAGTTCGCCGACCTGCCGTTCCTGCTGATCGTGATCCGGCGCTGGATCCGAGTCGACCAGCTTGACGCTGTCCGCATTGATCGCGAGCTTGACGCCGCGAGCTCTCCCGAGTTCACGACCCCATGGTGGGAGACCGATCCGAACCGGCTGGGCGGGCATCCGATCGAGCGCGAGCAGCAGGACTGACGCGATTCAGGACGCCGGCCAGCGCGCGGCGATCCGCTTGGGTTAGGCCGAAGATGAGCCGTTGTCGAGTGAACCAGCCGATCCGACGCGACTCATGGAGCGCACTCGCCGCGGTGCTCAGGTGCAGCGGGGTGTCAGCGTCGGCGACTTGCGGCAGCTTGTCGCGGCGCAGCCAGCCAGCTCGCTCAAGCCGGTCAACCGCCGGGTGCAAGTGGCGGGTCTCGACCGTCAGTACCGCTGCGAGCTCGTGCTCCGAGAGCCCAGTTGCGGCGTGCAACGTCGTGATCACCGCAGCGCCAACTCCAACGCGCCGCTGATCAGCGGGGACGTGCCGCGCGAAAAATTCGCGGAACGCCAACGAGCCAATGCCGAACACGACGAACAGGACGGCGGCGGTGGCCCAGGCGATGCTGCCTGGGTGGGTCGCAGCTTGTGTCGAGGGCCGTAAGAGGACTTCGACGAGACCGAACGTCGCGATGCCGAAGGTCGCAGCCCACGCGCCTCGATGCCAGTCGTACAAGGTTTGACCTGGCATGAAACGAAGTGGAAGCAAGGAGATAACGGTGCCGGTGATGCCCGCGACGAAGACCGAGGCAAGCAGGTCGTCGAGCAGGATGGTGCCAAGGAAAGCGCCATGATGCGTCGCGGCATGATTGACCGGAACCCAAAAGAACCATGCGGCGACCGAGACTGCGAGCATGAGACTGCTTGAGATGACGGTCAACTGGCCGGCCTCGCGCCTCTTCAGCGAACCGGCAAACACCGCACCACAGACGACGCCGTAGAGGTAGCCGGGCTGGAAATGCGCGATACGGGAAACGACAACGCATAATGCTGCAACAAGGAGACCCGCGGGCAGTGCCTGCAGATGTGCCGCAACGGTTGCGTGAACGCGCGCACGGTAGGTCCGACCCGCTACGTACCCCGCACCAACCGTGACGAGCAGCGCGAGTCCGGTGGCAATCATCGTGAGGACGGATCGGCTGTTGGCACCGAAGCCCGGATCGCGCAGGCTGCCGATCAACGACCCGAGCGCCACGACGACACCGAAGACCACGAGGCTCTGGCGCCTCGACGGCGCGGCTGCCTCGGGCGCTGGCGCTCCTGCCTCGTGCGGTTTCGGCCCGGCGCGGCGCCCGAACCGCCGCTTTGTGATGGCAAGGATCTCGTCGTAGTTCTCTTCGAACGTCCGGTTGAACAGCTGAGACGGAAATGTCAGCGCCAGCATCGCGGCGAGCGTGATCGAGGTATTGATCACGGCGCGACCCACACCGCTGAACGCGTCGGCGGGTGAGGGGATGGAGGTGGCGACAACGGAGAGGCTGGACGGAACCACCGGCAGCGGTACCTCGGTGAGCACAGCCCCAATATTGCGTGGCTGATCTCCGCCGACTGCGAGGCAGCTCGTCGATGTCGGACAGGCGACGGCTGTGACGTTGTCAGGCTTGAGCCGTTGGCTGACCGGCCAGCTCGAGCCGGTAGTCGACAAGAGGACGACCGACCCGTCGGTGACATTTGCGGTCGCGCCGCCCGGCGCGATGGGCGTGAAGGTGCCCGACGCGGCGATACAGGCATTGAGGCCTGCCCGGCATGTCAGCGCGTCGACAAATGGCGTGTCATCATTCGACGTCCTTGTCCACGTCACGCCCCCATCTGCGGTCTTGAAGACCGAGCCGCTGCAGTGGTCTGTGTCGCCTCCGCATTGGTCTCCGCCAGCGACGATCCCATGCAGCGGATCGATGAAGACCAGCGCGGTCAGCAGGCTGTAGAACGGCACGCTGATCCCACTGGTGCCGCCGCCGTTGGGCGGGTTGTGCACGGCCCAAGTCGCCCCGCCGTCCGACGTGTGCCAGACGGCCTGGCCTACGACCCAGCAATCCGACGTCGCGGTGCAGTCGACCGAGCCGGCGTAGGACCCGGTGGCTCCCGGCTCGATCGGGACGGTCGCCGCCGACCAGGCCTGACCCGACGTCACCCAGACCTGGCTCGCAGTCGGGCCGTTTGAAACCGGTATCTCGCCGCCGACCGCCATGCAGAACGACCCGCTGCAACTGACCGAATCGAGTGGAATCGCGGGCGTCCCTGCCGTTGGTGTGGGCGAGGGCTGCGCGGGCAGCTGCCACGTCGACCCGTCATGCGTCTCGACAACAACACCAGTTCCGGCTCTCGTTAGGTCGCTGGTCACCCCAACCGCGACGCAGTCGGTGGCATCAACGCAGGTGAGCCCGTTGAGATAGGCCGCGGCCGGAATTACTGTCGGGTGCCACGCGGCGCCGACAAGATGCAGGATTAGGCCGTGCTCGCTCGTGTCGGCAGTCTGGCCGGCAATGAAGCAGTCATGCGCTGTGGGGCAGTTAATCGCGTTTAGATACCCGACGTCGGGTGGCAGTGGGACCGGCCGGAATTGGGCCGAATCTGCCGCGTGCGCAGTTGTCGACGTTGCCGCTAACACACCCGCGGCTCCGAGGGAGCAAGCGAGAACGGCGAGAATCGCGGCCACCGCGCCACCAACGATGTTGGTGAGCGACGAGAAAGCCGTTCGGGCGGCGACGGGCCTCGCCATGCTGGGTGACAGTAGCGGCGAACGGGGCCGCTGTCATGGGCCGCGATGACACAGGACGACTGCGGCCCGGAACCTTGTCGGCTCCGGGCCGCAGCTCAGTCGTGACCGACGATCAGGAAGCAGGCTTCGCGAGGTCGGCGATGGAGGTGAGGTTGTACTTTGCGGCCGTCGCCTTGGTGACGACGATCGCGTCACTGTCTTGCGCAGCCGACTGGGGGAGCACGATCAGGGTTGACGGGAGCGCGGTCTGTAGGGCCGCATAGACGTCGGTCGGGCTGACCGCCGTCGCCGTCTTGTCGACGAACTGGAGCAACGCACCGTTGTACTCCGGAAGCACGTCGATCGAGCCGTCCTCGAGACCGGGCAGGTACTTCTCCCGGCTTCCGATGTTGAGCTTGGTCGACACGCTCGCGCCTTGGTCCTTCAAGGCTTCGGCGTAGATGTCGGCAAGCAGCACATTCTCGGGGAAGTTCGCCGAACCGACGACGAGCTTCGAGCCGCTTGCGGCGGTGCCCTTGGTGTCAAGACCCTGGCTGGTGAGCCACGACTTCGCGACCGCGTCGGGGTCCTGCTTGTTCGTGATGACCTGCACGAGTAGCGCCGTGACACCAGAGGTTGTGAGCTTCGCCGAGATTGCGTTGAGCGTGCTCTTTACGCCGTCGGTCGCCTTCGCCTTGTTGACCAGCGGCAGGATGTTCTGTGCTGCGAAGTTGCTCTTCGGGTCGGCTAGCACGACGAAGTTGTTCGCCGCGATGCTGGGGTCGGTGCTGAAGATGTCCGCCGCATCAACCTGGCCGTTCTTCAGAGCGGCGATGGTGACGGGGCCGGCTTCGTCGAGTGGCTTGAAGCTCTTGAACGTGACGCCGTAGTTCTTTGCGAGGCCGGCAATGCCGTCAACGCGGGTCTGGAACTCCGGCGGCGCACCCAAGATGAGCTGGCTGGCGATGGTCGGGCCGCTTGCTGCGCTGCTTGGTGCAGGCGCTGCCGACGAAGACGCTGCGGGTGCTGATGCGGCGGCCGACGATGGCGCTGGTGCTGCGGACGACGCCGCAGCCGTTGTTGCCGGCGGTGCCGAGCTGCTCGGCGTGCTCGCCGTCTTCTTGGAGCTGCTGCAACCCGAGAGTCCGAGGGCAAGCGTGATGCCAGTCGCTGCGATGAGTAGGACCTTGCGGTTCATGAGGAATCTCCTTTGGCGTGCCGAAACTGTCAAGAGTTCGTTCGCTACCTGCTCGTTAGACTGCCGCGACCTCCGCTTGGACGATGTCGGCCGCGGCTGGTCCGCCCGCCGTCATGGCTTTCTTCGAGAAGCGGCCTGACACACCGCGGGAAACAACGTGTCGCTGGACGAACGCGAGCACCGAATCGGTGAGAAGTGC
>DATCFU010000174.1:0-5246 GCA_036509315.1 Acidothermaceae bacterium | reverse complement strand
AGGGCGAGCCTGCGGAAGATGTAGTCCATGATCGACTGCGCCATCCGCACATCGGGGTCGTCGGTCAAGCCGGCTGGGTCGAAGCGCATGTTGACGAACTTCGACACGAACGCCTCGAGCGGCACGCCGTACTGCAGCGCGATCGAGATGGCGATGGAGAACGCGTCCATCACGCCGGCCAGCGTCGAACCTTGCTTGCCAAGCTTGAGGAACACTTCGCCGAGGCCGTCGTCAGGGTAGGAGCCAGCTGTCAGATAACCCTCGGCGCCCGCGACTGCGAACGACACAGTCTGCGACGGACGACGCTTCGGCAGCCGCTTGCGAACCGGCTTGTATTCGCCAGTGGCCGCGACAGCCACGTCAGCTTTCTTCTCCCGCGCGTCGGTCAGCGGCTGCCCGACCTTGCAGTTGTTCCGGTAGATCGCGAGGGCCTTCAGGCCGAGCTTCCAGCCTTCGTAGTAGACCTCTTCGACGTCTTCAACAGTCGCGGTCTCAGGCAGGTTCACCGTCTTGGAGATCGCGCCCGAGATGAACGGCTGAACCGCCGCCATCATCCGCACGTGGCCCATCGCCGAGATCGAGCGCACTCCCATTGCGCAGTCGAAGACCTCGTAGTGCTCAGGACGAAGCCCTGGGGCGTCGACCGGGTTGCCGTGCTCGGCGATGTATTCGACGATCGCCTCGACCTGCTCCTCCTGGTATCCCAGGTTGCGCAGGGCACGCGGCACTGTCTGGTTGACGATCTGCATCGAGCCGCCACCGACGAGCTTCTTGAACTTAACGAGCGCAAGGTCCGGTTCGATACCAGTTGTGTCACAGTCCATCATGAGCCCAATTGTCCCAGTCGGTGCCAATACTGAGGCTTGGGCGTTTCGCCATCCATTGTCCGTTCCGACCTTCAGTCCGTCCTGCCAGGCCTTGCTTGCAAGACGAATGACTTCGCGGTCGATGATGCCGACGCTGCGGATGGAATCAGACGCAGCAGCGTGCTTACGCATGACCCTCGTGTGGGCTTCGGCATTGCGTGCGTAGCCCTCGTACGGACCAACGATGCCCGCCAGCTCAGCCGACCGCTTGTAGGCAGTACCCGTCATGAGCGACGTGATGCCAGCAGCAAGTGCACGACCGCTGTCGGAGTCGTACGCATGACCCGTCGCCATCAACAGCGCGCCCAGGTTCGCGTAGCCAATACCGAGCTGACGGAACTTGCGCGTGGTGTCACCGATCTTGTCGGTCGGGAAGTCCGCGAAGCAGATCGAGATGTCCATCGCAGTAATGACGAACTCGACGACCTTGGCGAACGTGACTGCGTCGAAGCTGTCGTCGTCCTTCAAGAACTTCATTAGGTTCAACGACGCGAGGTTGCACGACGAGTTGTCGAGGTGCATGTACTCCGAGCAGTTCGCCACGACGACGCCACTGACGATGTAGGAGTGGTTGCGCGGCTCGGTGAGGTTGTACGTGGTCTCGAACCCGCGCGACTCACGCGACACCATCTTCACGGTCTCGTCCATGTTGTAGGCCGAGTGAAGATCGACGACCTGGGCGAGCTTCTGCACCTTGGCAGGTACCGAGAAACTGATAAGTGCCGCGTAGTCCCGAATCGAGCGGCCGCTGATGCGCAGGTCGTAGGACGGGCCATCAGAGGAGTACGTCACCTCACTGCCGTCCTTACGGACGTAGCTGAAGGTGTCCTTCTTCGTGGCTTGCTCGTAGATCCGCGATGCAATGCCGAGCGATGCGAGCAGCTCCTGCACACCGAGCAACAGCTCTTCGGAGCGCGAGCCGAGACCGACGTAGCGGGTGCCCTTCTCGACCTGATTGACGACGCAGCCGTCAGCGTCGAACAAGCCCTGCAGGAACGACACGAGGGCGTCCTCGGGAGCCTCAAAGATAGCGTCGGGGACGACCTTGTTCTTCGCGCGGCTCTGGGTAATCCCCATAGCTTGGAGGAACTTGACCACCTCGCGCTTACCCGAACGCAGCTGCAGGGTGCCGTTCGCCTGCACACTCGGCTTGGCGTCAAAGCCGGTCCACCCGCGCAACGCTTCCTGGTGCCGCGGCAACACGGTCGTCTTGTCGTCGTCGGAGCCGTAGACGGCCGTCATCGCGTCGACCGTCAGGCAACCGTCGCCGACCAGCCATCCGAGGAAGTGCGCGAACTCGTCGTCCCACTTCTGTGGCAAGTTCAAAGTGACCGCGCGCTGGGCGACCTTCACTGCCGCATCAGGCAGCTGTAGCGATGCCATCGGCCGCATCGCCTCGTGGAATGAGCGCACGACGCGGTCGTCGGCCTGCAGTTCTTCGGCGTGCACCCAGCCGCGGTTGGCCGTCCAGAGCCGGTGACCCGGCGTGCAACGAAGCCGCGAGCCATCGGAGAAGCGCAGCTCGAGGATCTCGTTCGTGCCGGTGATCATGTAGCGCGTGGGGTTCGTTGCGATCACGCGTTCTTCAGCATCGTGCTCGCCCGTGACGTCGTTCGTGTAGACGGAGAACGTCTCGCCCGTCGCCGCACGCGACACCAAGTCGCCGATGCGGATCAGACCCTTGTCAGTAACAACACGCTGGTCGGCCGGGAAGCACGGGTTGGATGCCGTGATGCGGCCGGTCTCCGGAGTCGTGTGCCAGTCGTTGATCGTGTCGTCGTACTGGATGCCCGGGTCGGCGCAGTCCCACGCCGCCTGCGCCATGCTGCGCATCAGCTTCTTGGCGTCCACAGTCTCGATGACCGAGCCGTCGGTGCGTGCCTTGAGCCCGAAGTCCTTGCCCTGCTCGAAAGCGCGCATGAACTCTTCGTTCACTCGCACCGAGTTGTTGGCGTTCTGGTACTGCACGCTCGACATGTCGCGACCGCCGAGGTCCATGTCGTAGCCGGCGTCGCGCAGCACGCGGATCTTGTCTTCCTCGCGTGCCTTGGTCTCGATGAACTCTTCGATGTCGGGGTGGTCGACGTCGAGGATGACCATCTTCGCCGCGCGACGAGTTGCGCCACCCGACTTGATGGTGCCGGCGCTCGCGTCAGCACCACGCATGAACGAGACCGGGCCGGAAGCGGTGCCACCAGAGGACAACAGTTCCTTCGAGGAGCGGATGCGGGAGAGGTTCACGCCAGAGCCCGAACCGCCCTTGAAGATCATCCCCTCTTCCTTGTACCAGTCGAGGATCGAATCCATCTTGTCGTCGACGGCGAGGATGAAGCAGTTGTGTACGCGGAGGCTGTCGGACAGGTACTCGGCACTGTCGGTCTGGATGTCGTAAACCTCCATTGAGCCAAGCGACTCGACAGAGGCGATTTCAAGGCGCTTGGTGGCCAGCGCGGGTCGACCTGGCATGTCGAAACTCTTGGCAAGCTTCTCCGCCTTAATCGGATCAATGAAGCCAATCTCGGCTTCGAAGATTGCACGATCACCCGCATTCTGGATATGAACGCACCACATGCCGAGCCGAGTCGGGCGCGGGTCTTCCTTGCGGGAGACTCGCGCGAAGATTCCGAATCTCGACAACAGGGACTGGAAACCGCGCACGAGCTCCTCGGACACCATGTCGACGGCGACGATGGTCGAAGCCTTGCGTGCTGATACGTAGCCCTCGGCTTGGAAGATGCTCCTGAGGTATGCGGCGACCACCGGCAGCGGCGCTGTGAAGAGCGCCGGCGGCACAACCATGTCGACGCCTCGCGCACGCAGCCCCCACTTCTCGACGAACGGCTCGAGGTGGCGGCCATAAAGACGCGTACGACGGCAGTCGAGTGAGGTGTCGATCGTGACAACGCTGCGCTCATGGCTGTGTGCATCGGGGAAGACCTGCTCGATCGCTGCAGTTACCCACGCCAATTCCGCAGGCGTGACAGACATGGCCTCGATGGTGAGCGACTTGTTCGTGCCGCTGGTGTATTGACCGACGAAACCATCGGACTGCAGCCAGCCAGCGAGGGCCGCCTCGGCAATCTCGAGAGACGTGATCTCTGCCTCGCCGGATGCCTCGCGCCTGTGCCACTGCAACTTGTCGCCGCGCCGTAGCTCGCCTGCAGGAGCAAATCGTCCGCTCGTCTCATCGCTGCAGCGCCATACAAGGTGATCGGCTGTGACATCGAGCTGGTGTCCTGCCTTGGTGTGTATCCGCAGGACTTCCTTCACGCCATTGGACTTCGTGGCGACGATGTGCGTCAGACCATGCGCGTCAAAGACCTTCGTTCCGACCGCGTTGTCTTCCACGAGTTTGCCGATGGGCACCAGCCCGGCCGGAGTACTTACGAGGGCGTGGTACGGCTGGCACGCGGAGACCTGCTGTGGAGCCGACGTCCCGACGTTGAACCACACCGGTGAGTTGAAGCTGAAGACCTGGTGCAGCAGGGCGTAGGTGAGCTCGTGCTCGAAGATCGTGGCGTCGTCGACGGTGGCGAAGTAGCCGTTGACCTGCCCGGCCTTCACGTAGGTGAGCACGACCCGGTCGATGAGCTGCTTGAGCGACCACTCGCGCTGATCGGTGCCGACGGCCCCGCGGAAGTACTTGGTGGTGACGATGTTGGCGGCGTTCACCGACCAGAAATCGGGGTACTCGACCCCGCGCTGCTCGAAGTTGATCGTGCCGTCACGCCAGTTCGTCATGACGACGTCGCGACGCTCCCAGGTGACTTCGTCGTAGGGGTGCACGCCGGGCGTGGTGTAAACCCGCTCGATGGTCAGACCCCGCCCTGAAGCCCGCGGCCCCACCGTAATCGGGTCGCTTTGGGTATCACGAGACGTCTCTGTCATGCGTATCTCCTCCACTGAGAACAACACCACTACCGGCTGCCGGATTTCCCCCGGCCGGGATCGTTTTTGGTTGCGCGTCAGGGCTTTGTGGGTAGCGCTTGGCCCCGCTGCAAGTCACGTTCAGCACGTAGCAAGGCGATCTCGGCCTCGAAAGCCTCGAGTGAATCGAAGCCTCGGTAGACCGAGGAGAACCGCACATAGGCGACGTCATCGAGGTCGCGCAAAGGCGCGAGGACGGCGAGACCGACGTCCTGGCTCGAGATTTCGCTACAGCCGCTGGCCCTCAGGTCGTCTTCGACCCGCTGGGCAAGGAATGCGAGCGCGTCTTCGTCGACCGGGCGGCCCTGGCAGGCCTTGCGGACGCCGGCGACGACCTTGGCTCGCGAGAAGGGCTCTGTCACGCCGGACCGCTTGACGACGGCGATCGAGGCAGTCTCCAGGGTGGTGAATCGGCGGCCACACTCTGGGCAGGACCGCCGACGACGGATGGCG
>DATCFU010000173.1:0-31986 GCA_036509315.1 Acidothermaceae bacterium | reverse complement strand
GGGCGGCAACCGCAAAGTCGCACTGCGCGTCGTCGAGTAGTGCCACGTCGTCGACTGTCAGACGGCTACCGGTCAAGAGCCCTGTAACTGTCTGACAGTCGCTGATTAGCCTTTGCGCTTGGCGATCTCGGCGATCAGTTGGGGCACCACGACGTGCAGATCGCCGACGACACCGAAGTCGGCCAGCTCGAAGATCGGCGCCTCGGCGTCCTTGTTGATGGCCACGATCGTCTTCGACGTCTGCATGCCCGCGCGGTGCTGAATCGCGCCTGAAATACCGCACGCGACGTAGAGCTGCGGCGCGACAGTGACCCCGGTCTGCCCGACCTGCGCGGCATGCGGATACCAGCCGGCGTCGGTCGCCGCGCGCGAGGCACCGACCGCCGCCGACAACGCGTCGGCAAGCTCCTCGATGAGGGCGAAGTTCTCCGCCGTCCCGACCCCACGACCGCCCGCGACAACAACGCTCGCCTCTGACAAGCCCGGCCGACCACCCGACGCCGCAGCCGACCGCGACTCGATGACCGCGTGCCGACCCTCGGCGGCAGGAACGGCGACCGCCGACACCTGCGCAGCAGCGGGCGCAGCAACAGGGGTAACGCTGTTCGGCCGGACCGTCACGATCGGTACGCCGCGAGTTGCCTTCGCATGCACCACAGTCGAACCGCCGAACACCGACTGCTCAACCACGACAGTGTCGCCGTCAAGAGATACGTCGACGGCGTCGGTCAGAACACCAGCATCAAGGCGGACGGCGAGGCGACCCGCGATCTCCTTGCCTTCCGTTGTCGACGCGATCAGCACTGCCGCTGGTGTCCGCGAGGCGACGAGTGACTCGAGCAACGACACAACCGGCGCGACGACGGATGACGTCAGCGCCTCGCCGTCCGCGCTGAGAATCGCAGTCGCGCCGTATTCACCGAGCTTGCCAGCAGCAAGCTCGGCTCCGCCCCCGACAACAACAGCGACCGGCGAGCCGAGGCGCGTCGCAAGGGTGAGCAACTCAAGCGTCGGCTTCGCGACGACACCGTCGACGTGGTCGACCAATACAAGTACATCCGCCATGACGAGTCCCGTCGTTAGAGAAGCTTGCGCGAGACGAGAAAATCCGCGATCCGCGAACCCGCGTCGCCTTCGTCTTTGATGATGGTGTGTTCGCCACGCGGCGGCCGTTGCGTCGCATCGACGACGGCGGTGGCCGCCGCGGCCAACCCGACCGCGGATGCGTCGATACCGAGATCCGCAATCGACCAGGTCGCCGTCGGTTTCGTCTTCGCAGCCATAATCCCTTTAAACGAAGGATATCTGGGCTCGTTGATCTTCTCGAGCACGCTGATGACGGCTGGCAGTTGTGCTGAGACCACGGCCTGCCCGACGTCCGTCTGTCGATGCACCTTCACCGTGGCTGGCGAGGTCGATGTGTCGACCTCGACCTTGCCGGCAAGCGTTGCCTGCGGCACGCCGAGGCGCTCGGCAAGCATTGCCGGCACGACGCCCATGCGGGCATCGGTCGACTCGGAGCCGAGCACGACCAGATCGAAGCCACTGCGCTCGATGGCTTTCGCCAAGACCAGTGAGGTAGCCAGCGCATCCGACCCGTGCAGCGCGTCATCGACGACATGCACGGCTTCGTCGGCTCCCATCGAGAGCGCCTTGCGCACTGTGTCAGCGGCACCCGCTGGCCCCATGGTCAAGACAACGACCGTGCTGCCTTCATTGGCTTCCTTGATGCGCAACGCCTCTTCGACCGCGTACGTATCGAGTTCATCGATCACCCCGTCGGCGGTCGCCCGATCAAGGGTCTGGTCCGCCGGGTCGAGCCGTTTCTCCGACCACGTGTCGGGGACCTGTTTGACGCACACGACAATCCTCAACGCACCCACGGTTCGCGCCTCCTGTCGGCCGACTCTACCGGGCGACTTTGCGTGCCAGCCTCCGGCCGCACGTCAGTACCCACGCCGCGAGCCCTTACGCGGCGCTACGGTGACGGGTATGGACCAGCGACTGCGCTCCGTTTGCGACCTGTTCATGGGTGATCTCCGCGAAGGTTCTGGATTGCACGAGTACGACGGCCTGATTCAAGACCTGTCACCGGGCGGGGTTCGGGCGGGCCTCGCAAAGCTCGGCGGGCCACCACTCGACGACCCGCACGACGAGGCCCACCTGCAGGCTTTCGAGGACAACGCCCGCATCGCGTTCGGCGAGCTTGAGGTGCATCGGTCCAACCCGTCGACGCACCTGCCGAACTTCGACCTCTCCTGTTACGACCGCGAGTACGCGCCGGCGAGCGACCGCGCGGCTGCGAGACGCGCACACCTCGCTCAGTGGCCGGACGCCGTGGACATGACGATCGAGTCACTCGACGCAGTCCCTGCTCCACTGGCGACAGCACTGCTCGGCGCGTTCACCGGACTGGTGTCCGCAGTCAACCCCGCCGAGCCGCATGCCTCCGCAGCACTAGCTGCGCACGCCAGACTGATGTCGCATCTGCAGGACGCTGCAGACCACGGCTCACCCGACGCATCGTTGGGCGCGAGCGGCTTGGCGGCGTTGATGGGTTCGTTCGAAGCAACAACAGTCGACATCGGGCGGCTCGCCGAAATCGCCGATAGCGAGCGCGACCGGCTGACGGCGATCCTGCGAGAAGCGTGTGCACGCTTCGATCCCGACGCGACGCTGGCGCAAGCGGTGGCAGCTCTGGTCGCGGACCACCCCGACGCTGATGGCGTCCTCACCGAAGCGCAAGCCCAGGTCCACGAGGTGCTCGCGTTCACTCGCGAACACGACCTCGTCCCCTACACCGACGGCGAATGCATCGTGGCGCCAGCACCCGAGTCGCGCCGATGGGCCATGGCGATGATGGCGTGGGCTGCCCCGGGAGAGCCCGATGCGCCCTCGTTCTACTGGGTAACGCCGCCTGACCCGATGTGGTCGGAGCACGACATCGAGGACTGGCTGCAGATCTTCAGCCGCGCGACGTTGCCGGCCATCACGTTGCACGAAGTGTCGCCCGGACACTTCGCGCACGGCCGGGCGCTGCGCCGCGCCGCAACACCAGTGCGCCGGATCCTGATGTCGCCCGCGTTCGTCGAGGGATGGGCGCACTACACAGAGGAGCTCAGCCTCGACCTCGGCTTCCGCGCCGGCGACCCGCGATTCGCCGCGGGAGTAGCGATCGAAGGGCTCGTGCGGGTGACGCGCCTCGCCGCAGCGATCGGCGTCCATACCGGTGCAATGACGGTGGACGACGCGGCGCACAGGTTCGAGTCGGACGCATTCTTGTCGGGGCGAGCCGCACGATCCGAAGCCAACCGCGCCACGTTCGATCCGACCTACGGTCGCTACACCTGGGGAAAGCTGGTCATTCTCGACACGCAGGCGAAGGCGCGCCAGGCCTGGGGTGCGGACTACTCACACAGCCGATTCCACAAGGCGATGCTCGACCTCGGCGCGCCGCCCTTGGGTCTGCTGGGAACTGCCGTCGACCGCGGCTAGCGCGCACCCTCGACCCTCACCCTCGCCCACGAGCCGGCGGCCTGCTCGAGCTGCTCACGGATGGGCTCGCAGCACGTCGACGTCCAGCCAGTGCGCAAGATCGGTGAGCTCGCGCATCACTTTCGCGGTCATCGTCTTCGTGAATAGCACGTCCTCGTGGATGGCGTCGACGCGCAGCACACGCTGTCGAAGGTCGGTTGTCGCGTCGACCTTTCCGACGAGGCGATCCCCATACAGGATCGGCATCGCCCAGTAGCCCCAGCGTCGTTTCGCTGCGGGCTTGTACATCTCGAGGTTGTAATCGAACTCGAAGATGTCCGCCATTCGCTGGCGGTCGAAGATGAGTCGGTCGATCGGTGAGATGATCGCCGCACGACCGCTGAATGTACCGCCGAGATATGTCGGATCGACCCGCCAGTCGCCCCTAACGCCCTCGATGACAGCTGCCTCGCCGACCTGTTCAACGCCGTTGGGCTCGACCTGGCTGTCCTGCCCATGCGCGCGCGATAACCCCATCGCGCGCAGCCGACGCTCGTTGCGGATCCGACGCGCCTCCGCCGTGGGGACGACGTCGTCATCGGGATAAACGCGCGAGGCGAGATCCCACAGCCTGTCGCGGCCCCGGCGGGCCGCTACTGCGACTTCGCCTCGCAGCACCAGCATCTCGAGCATCATCGCGACGTTGCGGTTGTTGTTCCAGCCCGTCGAGCGCCACGAGACGATGCAAGTGTCGGGCAACTCGCGCCATGTCAGCGGACCGTCGCGCCGCAGTTCATCGAGCAGGTCCTGCCGAAAGGCTTCGTTGGCTCGCACCCAAGCCGCCCGACTCTGCCGCCAGTCTGGGTCCTCGCTTACACCGGGCCACTCCGCCATTTCGCTGCGATACAGCGCGATGTCTTCGGCTGGCCTCAGCACACCCTGGACGTCGATCAACGATTGCTCCTCGACGGCGTCGGCAACCGCCGTGCGCGGACACGACGACCCCAACCGACTCCAGATGACGAACTCAGCATTCGGCGCGACGGCGGCAGTCCGATCATCCTGCAGCAGCGTGAGGTGGCGCACGGTGTCGAGCAGGTCGGTCGGCCGGTTCGCATCAAGAAGCTGCGCGCGGACGGCGATTTGGCGGGCGTCCGTTCGCGACAACTGGTGGACGGTCACGGACGCCAGGCTAGGCGACCCGAACGACAACTCGCGCGACCGGTGAGCTGATCGCTGTCAGCTGAACCCGCACGGTTCACCCCAGGGTGCCAGCTTGGTTAGGGTGCTGTGACAGAGCCAAGAGCGGCCCGAGGGGTGACTCATGACCGAACAACTCACGTCCGGCCTGCCGAGCTCGATCGTCGGGGGCGAAGCCGCCGACGCCGCGGATCTCGCGCTAGCGTTCCCGCGGCTGACCGAAAACGAATGCATCCGGCTGCGCGCGTTCGGCACCCCGCAAACCGTGAATGTAGGAGACACCCTCTTCGAACCCGGTGACGTCACGTACGACCTAGTGCTGATCGACGACGGAGTCGTCGACATCGTCAGCGCGCCAACACTCGGCAAGCCCGAAGCAATCGTCGTCCAGCATCGGGCTGGTGGTCTTATCGGTGAGCTCAACCTGCTGACCGGACAGACGGTTTACCTCACTGCCCGCGTTTCCGAGCCCGGCACCGTCTATCGCATCGGTCCAGACGCATTTCGCCGAGTGATGTCCGAGGATCCAGAACTCTCGGATCTGCTGCTCAAAGCCCTCCTCACCCGGCGCAAGTTGCTGAAGGATGCCCCAGCTGCTGCACGCAACATCGTGATCGTCGGGAGCAGCCTGTCGGCGACCGCACTCGCGCTACGCACGTATGCCGCACGGCAAGTACTCCCCCACAAATGGTTCGACGCCGAGACACTCGAAGGCAAACGCGTGATGGCGGCAGCTGAGTTGACTGCCGCCGACCTGCCGGCGGTCCTCACGCCGAGCCGTACATTGCGCCGTACGACCCCCGGCGAGCTCGCAGAGCACCTTGGCCTGTCGTACCACCGCTCGGCAGATAGGAGCATCGACGTCGCCGTCGTCGGTGGCGGCCCAGCCGGTCTTGCCGCCGCCGTGTATGGCGCGTCGGAGGGACTCGCGACGGTATTGATCGATGCAGTCGCCACAGGTGGCCAGGCCGCCGCAAGTTCTCGAATCGAGAACTACCTCGGCTTCCCGTCTGGCCTAAGCGGCGCCGAACTCACTGGCCGGGCGTCGATTCAAGCGCTGAAGTTCGGGGCCGAACTCTCGAGCCCTTGCAAAGCGGTCTCGCTCGATTGCACCGGAGGCCAACTTCGCGTCGTCCTCCAGGACGGCACCGACATCGTCGCGCGATCGGTCATCATTGCGACGGGCGCCCGCTACCGGTCGCTACCGCTCGAACGCTGGCCAGATTTCGAGGGTGCCGGAATCTATTACGCAGCAACAGAAATCGAGGCTCGCGCCTGCGGCAACCAACCTGTCACCGTTGTCGGCGGCGCGAACTCCGCTGGCCAGGCCGCGCTGTACCTTGCGTCGCGCGACAGTGCGGTCAACCTTGTAGTCCGTGGCCCTGACCTCACCGCGGGTATGTCGGCCTATCTCGCCGACCGCCTGCACGCAAGCTCGCAAGTCACCATCCACACTCAGACTGAGGTCACGGCACTGCACGGCGACACGTCGCTTCGTCGCGTCACGCTCACGCATCGCGCGACGGACGAGGTGGAAGATGCAGCGTGCAGCGGCCTGTTCTGCTTCATCGGCGCGGTGCCGTCGACGGATTGGCTGACTCGCGTCGCTCTCGACGAGGACGGCTTCGTCCGCACCGATACGCAGTTGCTTGAACCCGACCTCGGTGACATCTGGTCGCACATGGGTCGCGCGCCGTTGCCGTTCGAATCCAGCATGCCCGCGGTTTTCGCTGCCGGAGATGTGCGGTCGGGCTCGATGAAGCGGGTGGCCGCAGCTGTCGGCGAGGGTTCGAGCGCGATCAGATCGGTGCACGCCGCACTCGGCGTCCGGGTCTAAGCTCCGCTGCGCTTAGCGACCCCGGAAGTCGGCCTTGCCTGGTCCTGACTGGATGAAAGACGCCATCCCGATCGTGCGGTCTTCGGTGCCGAACAATGCCGCGAACGCCTCGCGTTCGGCCTCGAGTCCGGTAGCCATATCTGTCGCGAGCCCGCGGTCGATGACTTCCTTGGCAGCGCGCAACGCCGCGGCTGGTCCGGTAGCGAACTGTGCAGCCCATGCAACTGCCTCTTCATAGACCGACTCGTTCGCCAGCACCTTGTCGACCAAGCCGATTCGCAACGCCTCGTCGGCGGCAACCATCCGGCCACTGAAGACCAGCTCCTTCGCACGAGCCGGACCAACGAGTCGCGCCAGCCGCTGCGTGCCGCCCGCCCCAGGAATAACGCCGAGCAAGATTTCGGGCTGGCCGAGCTTCGCGCCGTCCGCACAAAAACGGACGTCGGCCGCGAGCGCCAGCTCACATCCGCCGCCCAGCGCGTAGCCGGTGATCGCGGCGACCACCGGCTTGGGGATCTGCGCAACCGCGGTGAACGCCGCCTGCAAGGGCACCGCGCGCGCGACCATGTCGGCGTGCGTCATCGCTGCCATCTCTTTCACGTCGGCGCCCGCAGCGAACGATCGGATGCCGCCGTAAATGACCACCGCTCTCACGTCGTCACGCGCGGCTGCTTCGAGCGCGACCGCATGAAGCTGGTCCTGCATCAACGCATTCATCGCGTTGACCGGCGGTCGATCGAGGCGAATCGTGCCGACGCCGCCCGCGACCTCGAGGCGCACGAATTGGGTCTCTGACGCAGCCGAATCATCCATCGCGCCAGGCTACTTCAACGCGAGCGCCCTTCAGAGCGCACAATGACACTGTGGCCCTCCGCGAACGCCTGCTCGCGGCGGCCGGCATCGTCGGGCCCTGCGTCTTCATCGCCGACTGGGCGGTCCTGGGCGCGCGGGCGGAGAACTACTCCCCTGTCAGCGACGCGATCAGCGAACTCGCGCGGATGCACGCGCCGACGCGGCCAGCGATGACCGCAGGATTTCTGGTATTTGGCGCCGCCCTGCCTACCTATGCGGTCGCGCTTCGCCACGCGGTGCCCGGCCACGCGTGGAAGTTCGCCGCCACCAACGGGCTCGCCACGCTCGGCGTGGCAGCGTTCTCACTCGGCACGCCAACGTCTGGCGACATCCACGGCGCGTTCGCCGGCCTCGCATACGCATCGCTTGCAGCGACACCGATCGCAGCGAGCGTCACACTACGTCGCGCAGGCAAAATGGCACTCGCGCGGACGTCGATTGCTACAGGTCTGCTGTGCGCGGCAGCGCTAGTCACCAGCGTGGCAGGGCCAGACCACGTGCACGGCCTGCTCCAGCGCGTCGGACTCACGATTGGCGATGCGTGGATTGTCGCCTCGGCGATCGTGGTGATGCGCGAGGCCACGTCGCCATCAGACGATCGCCCGACATCTCGACCCGCTGCGTCGCACACAAGGCCTGACCCGGCAGGATAAGCCGGTGGACATCTGGCCCGGCCACTGGCAGCCCCTTGGTGCCACCGTCGACGACGGTGGCACCAACTTCGCGCTGTTCTCCGCGAACGCGACCGCAGTCGACTTGTGCGTGTTTGATGACAACGGCACTGAAACCAGAGTCCCGCTACGTGAATCGACGTTTCACGTCTGGCACTGCTACCTGCCAGGGGTCGGGGCGGGCACCCGCTACGGATATCGCGTCGACGGCGAATTCAATCCGAGTAACGGAGCACACTTCAACCACAGCAAACTGCTGGCCGATCCGTACGCTCGCGCACTTGACGGCGTTTTCCAGCTCGATGACGCAGTGTTCGAGAACAACTCGCGCGACTCGGCCGCGTTTGTGCCGAAGTCCGTAGTGGTGGACGACGAGTTCGAGTGGGACGACGATCGCGCCCCCGCCATTGCCTGGCCCGACACCGTCATCTACGAGGTGCACGTACGCGGGTTCACCATGCAACACCCCGACGTGCCACCCGAGCTTCGCGGCACGTACGCGGGCCTCGCGAGCGAAGCTGCTGTCGACTACTTGAAGAAGCTCGGTGTCACCACCATCGAACTACTTCCGGTGCACCATTTTGTGAGCGAACCCTCACTGCTGGGCCGCGGATTGTCGAACTACTGGGGCTACAACACCCTCGGCTTCTTCGCACCGCACGGCAGCTACTCGTCGTCCGGCACTCGTGGTGAGCAGGTTCGCGAGTTCAAGGCCATGGTGAAGACGCTGCATGCCGCCGGGCTCGAAGTCATTCTCGACGTCGTCTACAACCACAGTGCCGAGGGCGACAAGTTGGGGCCCACTCTTTCGTTCCGTGGGATCGACGACCAGTCGTACTACCGGCTCGAGCCCGGTGGTCTGTACGTGAACTACACCGGCTGCGGAAACAGTCTCGACCTTCACAAGCCGCACATGTTGCAACTCGTCACGGACTCGCTGCGCTACTGGGTGACGCAAATGCATGTCGATGGGTTCCGTTTCGACCTCGCGCCGACACTCGCCCGGGGAAGCGATGCCTTCGACGTGCAGTCGTCGTTTCTCGAGGCAATCGACCAGGATCCGGTGCTGTCGCAGGTCAAGCTCATCGCGGAGCCGTGGGACATCGGGCCAGGTGGTTACCAGCTCGGCAACTTTCCGGCACCGTGGAGCGAATGGAACGACCGCTTCCGCGATGCCACGCGTGACTTCTGGCTCTGTGGAGCAACCGACGCGCGTGAACTCGGTTACCGGCTGTCTGGTTCGTCCGACCTGTTTCAGCGCAGCGGCAGGCGTCCCGACGCATCCATCAATTTCGTCACCTGTCACGACGGCTTTACGTTGCATGACCTGGTTACCTATAACGACAAGGTCAACACCGCGAACGGTGAGCTCAACCGTGACGGCTCGAGCGATAACCACAACTGGAACTGCGGCTTCGAGGGCGAGACCGACGAACCGGTGGTGAACCAAATTCGCACCCGCGTCACGCGCGCGATGTTAGGAACCGTGTTGCTCTCAGCCGGGGTGCCAATGCTCGGACACGGCGACGAGATCGGCCGTACCCAGCGCGGCAACAACAACGCCTACTGCCAGGACAACGCGCTCGCTTGGATCGACTGGAGTGACCAAGACGAGCCGCTTCTCGCTTTCACGAAGGCGGCGATTGCCCTGCGGAGAGAGCATGCGACGTTCCGGCAGAGCTCGTTCTTCACGGGGACGCCGCTTCGCGCTACTGGCACTCCCGACCTGGCCTGGTTCACCCCAACCGGCGCGCAGATGGCGCCCGTGGACTGGTCCGACCTGCGCGCACGCACGATCGCGATGTACCTGTCCGGCGACGACATCCGCGACGTCGGACCGCACGGCGAGCCCATCGTCGACGACTCATTTCTCGTCATCATGCACGCCGGCCTCGAACCTTCGACCTTCGCACTCCCGGGCGCGCCCTGGGCGACGAGCTACCAGATCGTGCTCGACAACAACACCGCTCCGACGAACAGCGCGACCCTTGCTGCGGGCAGCACCATCGACGTCCCCGCCGTGGCCTTTATGGTGCTGCGCGCCACCTGACCCCAATCTTGCGCTCAGCGCGGACGTTTACCGCCCTCGGGGGCTGCAAAAGTCCGGGCTGCCCGAAAGGGGCGGCTCAGCGGAGGTCGCCGGTCACCATGCCTTCGCCCGCGGGCGGCACGGCGATCAGCCCGAGTTCTCCCGGCGAGGCCAACAACGCATCCGCCGGAAGGACTCGCACGCTGTATCCGAACGGTCCGGTGCGGTCGAGTGTCATTTCGCCCTCGTAGACCCAGCTGCCGTCATCGCGCTTGTCGGAAAGGCGCAACGACGAGTAGGTCGGGCCGGTGATCTGATCGTTCTCGTCGACCCGGCCGGACGCGACCTGCACATCGACATCGTCAGCCGCGAGGTCGCCCAAAGCGACGACGGCACGCAGCGAAACCACGGTGCCGTACTCGAGCGCATCGGAGACACCACGCGCTTCGATGTGCTCGACGCGCACACCTGGCCACGCCGCGGCGACCCGCTTCTTCCACGCCGCCAGGTGCTTCGCGCCGCCGAACTTCGTGTCTTCCATGGCGCGCGACGACAGTGCCGCCGGGGTGTAGAGGTTGTTGACGTAGTCGCGCAGCATCCGGGTGGCGACCACCTTCGGCCCAAGCGACGACAGCGTGTGCCTGACCATCTCCAGCCACCTGCTCGGCAGCCCGTTGTGGTCACGGTCATAGAAGCGCGGCACCATCTGCGTCGACACGATGTCGTAGAAAGCGCCAGCCTCGAGTTCGTCGCGGCGCTCCTCGGATAGCTCATCTGCCGATGGAATGTCCCAGCCGTTGTTGCCGTCGGACCATTCGTCCCACCAGCCGTCGCGAATCGACAGGTTCAGGACGCCGTTCAATGCAGCCTTCATGCCCGACGTCCCGCAGGCCTCGAGCGGGCGCAGCGGATTGTTCAGCCAGACGTCGGCGCCCGCGCACAAGACGCGGGCGAGCGCCATGTCGTAGTCGGGCAGGAACACGACCCGATGCCGCACGTTCGCGGCATCGGCGAAGCGCACCACTTCCTGGATCAACCGCTTGCCGCCGTCGTCGGCCGGATGCGCTTTGCCGGCAATGACGAACTGCACGGGGCGGTCCTTGTCGATCAGCATCTCGGTGAAGCGCTCGCGGTCTTGCAACATCAACGTCAGTCGCTTGTACGACGGCACTCTGCGCGCGAACCCGATCGTCAAGATGTCGGGGTCGAGCACACCGCCGATCCAGCCGAGTTCCGACGCCATCGCGCCGCGCTGTATCCACGACGCGCGCAACCGCACCCGGGTCTCATCGACCAAGCGGGTGCGCAGCGCGCGCCGCACTTCCCACAACTGCCGGTCGTCGAGGTGGTCGGCGCCGGCCCACGCTTCGCCGTCGGCCTGCAAGTCGACACCGAGGTCGCGTTGGACCATCTGCTGAACCTCACGCGACACCCACGTAGGCGCGTGCACGCCGTTGGTCACCGACGTGATCGGGACGTCCGCTGGATCGAACTTCGGCCACAACCCGGCGAACATCTCCCGGCTGACCTGGCCGTGCAACAACGAAACGCCATTGGCACGCTGAGCAACCCGAAGGCCCATCAATGCCATGTTGAAGACGCTCTGGTCGCCGCCAGGGAAGCTCTCGGCTCCGAGGCCAAGCACGCGGTCGAGAGGTAGCCCTAGCGCGTTGTCCGGGGGACCGAAGTGGTGCTCGACGAGTTCGCGCGGAAAGCGGTCGATACCAGCCGGCACCGGCGTGTGCGTGGTGAACAGCGTGGACGCGCGAACGACCTCGAGCGCCTCGTCGAATGACAACGACGAAGCGCTCACCAGCTCGCGAATTCGCTCCAGCGCAAGGAATCCGGCGTGCCCTTCGTTCATGTGGTAGACCTCGGGCTTCGCGTGCCCGGTCAACCTGCAAAACGCACGCACCGCCCTGACCCCGCCGACACCAAGGAGCAGTTCTTGGCGGAAACGGTGGTCGGTGCCGCCGCCGTAAAGGCGGTCAGTGACGTCGCGCTCGGCCGGTGCGTTGCCCTCGACATCGGAATCCAGCAGCAGCAACGGGATCCGGCCGACCTGGCACAGCCACACCTGGGCTTGCAAATCTCGACCGGGCAAGCGCACGGGGATGGTGACCGGCGAGCCGTCTGCCTCGGTCAAGAGCGTGAGTGGCAAGCCGTGGGGGTCGACCGGGGGGTAGCGCTCTTGCTGCCAACCATCGCGCGACAAGGACTGGTTGAAGTATCCGCGCCGGTAGAGCAATCCGACGCCGATGACCGGGACGCCGAGGTCGCTGGCGGTCTTCAGGTGGTCGCCCGCCAAGATTCCGAGCCCGCCGGAGTACTGGGGCAGCACAGCAGTGATCCCGTACTCCGGAGAGAAGTAGGCGATCGCCTTCGGCGCTTCATCGCCCAACGTCTGGAACCAGCGGTCCTGGGTCAGGTATTGATGGAGGTTCTCGGCCGCTTCGTCGAGCCGACCGAGGAACTGCTCGTCGGTCGACAACTCGGCGAATCGCGAATGCGGGACGAGCCCGAGCAACCTACCGGGATCACCGTCGACTGCACGCCAGGTCTGCGGGTCGATGGACTCGAGGAGGTCGAGCGTCTCCGCATGCCATGACCAACGAAGGTTCATGACGAGATCGCCGAGCGCCGCCAAACGCGACGGCAGAACAGTGCGCACAGTGAATCGTCGGATCGCTTTCACGGGATGACCCTACCGAAGCAGGTGATCGCTTCACCAAGGTCCGTCGGCCTGCGACGCGTTGGCGTAGCCACCTCGGTAAATGGGAGCGCTTGCAATTTCCCTCGGCTCGTTCCCAGGAAGATCACCAGGGATCTCGCGGCGCGCCCCGCCGCCCGATACGTTCGGGGTAATGAGCACAAACAAGAGCCGGGCCACCCCCCCTAAAACGCCGGCCATCCGTCCGGCCCGCTCGAAAGCGGCTGCGCCCGCAACACGGGAGTCACGCGCTGCCTCCCCCGGGTCTGCAACCGCAACAAAAGCAACTGCAACGGCAACGGCCAAGGCTAGGACGCCGCCGAGCGGTCGAATTCCGATCGAGAATGTCACGCCGGTGATCGACTGCGGCCGTTACCCGGCGAAGTCAGTTGTCGGTGAACAGTTCACCGTTGCCGCGACGGTGTATCGCGAGGGCCACGATGCGGTGGGCGTGAACGTCGTGCTGCGCGACTCAACGGGCCGCGCCGGCCCATGGACGCCGATGCGACTCGTGGCTCCTGGTACCGATCGCTATGAAGCTGTCGTGACGGCAGACACGACTGGTGCGTGGACGTTCGAGATCGAAGCATGGAGCGATCCGATCGAATCGTGGCGGCACGACGCACGAATCAAGGTTCCCGAGGGCCAAGACGTCGAGTTGATGCTGGAAGAGGGCGCGCGGTTGCACGAGCAGGCAGCCGCCAATTTGTCGGACGGCGCGAGCGCCGGCGACACGGGTGACGCCGGTCGACTCCTTAGCGTTGCCGACACGTTGCGCTCACCGGGCGACCCGGTCGAGCGACTGTCAGCGGCGCTGGCTCGCGGGGTCCTCGCCCTTCTTGCCCGTCACCCGCTGCGCACGCTGCTCACCGTGTCGGCGTCCTACCCGCTGTGGGTAGATCGCGAGCGAGCGCTGTTCGGCTCCTGGTATGAGTTCTTTCCGCGCTCCGAAGGGGCAACGCTCGACCCGCCGAAGTCGGGCACGTTTGCTACCGCCGCGAAGCGGCTACCGGCGATCGCCGCGATGGGGTTCGACGTCGTCTACATCCCGCCGGTGCACCCGATCGGGACGACGTTTCGCAAAGGCCCGAACAACACCCTGAGGCCGGGGCCCGGCGATCCCGGAGTCCCGTGGGCCATCGGGTCAAGTGAGGGCGGGCACGACTCTCTTCACCCCGACCTTGGCACGATGGACGACTTCGACGCGTTTGTCGCGGCGGCCAACAGCAATGGCCTTGAGATTGCGCTCGACCTCGCGTTGAACGCCTCCCCCGACCATCCGTGGGTAACGCAGCATCCGGAGTGGTTCACCACCCGTGCCGACGGGACCATCGCCTACGCGGAAAACCCGCCGAAGAAATACCAGGACATCTACCCGCTGAACTTCGACAACGACTACGAGCCGCTGTACGCCGAGATTGTGCGGATCGTGCGCTTGTGGATGAGCCACGGGGTTCGGATCTTCCGGGTCGACAACCCGCACACCAAGCCGGTCCATTTCTGGGAGCAACTGCTCGCCGACATTCGCTCAACCGACCCGGACGTCTTGTTCCTGGCCGAGGCGTTCACCCGACCAGCCATGATGCGCGGCCTGGCAAAGATCGGCTTCCACCAGTCGTATACCTACTTCACCTGGCGCAACACGAAGCCCGAACTCGAGCTCTACCTCAACGAGCTGTCGCACGAGACCTCAGATGTCCTGCGCCCGAACTTCTTCGTCAACACTCAGGACATCTTGCACGCGTTCCTGCAGCAGGGCGGCCCGCCCGCCTTCAAGATTCGCGCCGTGCTGGCCGCGACGGGCTCACCAACGTGGGGCGTGTACTCGGGCTACGAGCTGTTCGAGAACACTCCCCTTCGCCCGGGCAGCGAGGAGTATCTCGACTCGGAGAAGTATCAGTACCGTCCGCGCGACTACGAAGCCGCTGAGGCGGCCGGCCGGAGCTTGGCCGGTTACATCACGACGCTCAACCGGATCCGGCGCGAGCACGTGGCGCTGCAACGGCTGCGCAACCTGCACCTGCACAGCGCCGACAACACACAGATCCTCACCTACTCCAAGCAAGTCGTCACCGATGACGCGACCGACACGATCCTGGTCGTCGTCAACCTCAACCCGTTCAACGTCAGTGAAGCAACCGTGGCGCTCGACATGCCGGCACTTGGCGTCGACTGGGGAGCCCCGCTCGACGTCACCGACCTGCTCACTGGTGCGCGCTATACGTTCGGGCAGTACAACTATGTGCGGCTAGATCCGCACGTCGAGCCAGCGCACATCTTCTTGGTTCAGTAATCCTCAGTCACATCCCCAAAGACACAGTCACCTCCCCAGGACGGCGTTGACAGATGGCAGACCCGGTAGCCGATTCGTCGGAGCACTCCGTCGATCCGCATTGGTACAAGCGCGCGGTCTTCTACGAAGTGCTGGTCCGCGGCTTCGCGGACAGCAACGGTGACGGAACCGGCGACCTGAAGGGCCTGGTGTCCAAGCTCGACTACCTGCAATGGCTGGGCATCGACTGCATCTGGCTGCTGCCGATCTTCCAGTCACCGCTGCGTGACGGCGGATACGACATCTCCGACTACTTCACGATCTTGCCCGAGTTCGGTGACCTCGGCGACTTCGTGGAGCTGGTCGAAGAGGCCCACAAGCGCGGCATGCGCGTCATCGCCGACCTCGTCATGAACCACACCAGTGACCAGCATCCGTGGTTTCAGGCGTCCCGCTCGGATCCGACAGGTCCGTACAGCGACTACTACGTATGGTCAAAGACCGACACCGCGTATCGCGATGCGCGCATCATCTTCGTCGATACCGAGAAGTCGAACTGGACTTTCGACCCGGTGCGCGGCGAGTACTACTGGCACCGCTTTTTCGGCCACCAGCCCGACTTGAACTTCGAGAACCCGGCAGTCCAGGACGCCATGCTCGGCACCCTGCGGTTCTGGCTCGAGCTTGGCATCGACGGCTTCCGGCTGGACGCCGTCCCTTATCTGTTCGAAGAAGAAGGCACCAACTGCGAAAACCTGCCCCGCACGCACGACTACCTCAAGCGGGTGCGCAAGGAGATCGACCGCGACTTCCCCGACCGGGTGCTGCTGGCGGAGGCGAATCAATGGCCCGCCGACGTCGTCCAATATTTCGGCGATAGCGACGAGTGCCACATGGCGTTCCACTTCCCGCTGATGCCGCGCATCTTCATGTCCGTGCGGCGCGAGCAGCGCTACCCGATCTCGGAGATCTTGTCGCAGACGCCGGCGATCCCCGACGGGTGCCAGTGGGGCATCTTCTTGCGCAACCACGACGAGTTGACCCTCGAGATGGTGACCGACGAAGAGCGCGACTACATGTACACCGAGTACGCGCAGGACCCACGGATGAAGGCGAACATCGGGATCCGACGGCGACTCGCTCCCCTCCTGGAGAACTCAAGAGACCAGATGGAGCTGTTCACCGCTCTGCTGCTCTCGCTACCGGGCTCGCCCGTGCTCTATTACGGCGACGAGATCGGAATGGGCGACAACATCTGGCTCGGTGACCGAGACGGCGTTCGCACCCCGATGCAGTGGACGCCGGACCGCAACGCCGGCTTCTCCAACTGCGACCCCGGCCGGCTGTACCTGCCGGTGATCATGGACCCGATCTATGGGTACCAGGGCCTTAACGTCGAGGCCCAGATGCGCACCTCGACGTCGCTGCTGCACTGGACAAGGCGGATGATCGACACCCGCAAGCGGCACCCGACCTTCGGCGCGGGCGCGTTCTCTGAGTTGGGGGCGTCCAATCCGAGCATCCTGGCGTTCGTCCGCGAGTTCGGCGACGACCGGGTTTTGTGCGTGAACAACCTGTCGCGCTTCCCGCAGCCGGTCGAACTCGACCTACGCCGGTTCGAGGGCGTGGTTCCGGTAGAGATGCTGGGGGGTATGCACTTCCCGAAGGTTGGCGAGCTGCCCTACCTGCTGACCCTGCCGGGCCATGGCTTCTACTGGTTCACGCTGCCGGCCAAGCGTGCGGAGGATGCCTAAATGAGCACAAATCGGAAGCAACTCGAGGATTTCCTCCGCAACTGGCTACCGAAGCAGCGCTGGTTCGCCGGCAAGGACCGCGGTGCGAAAGCGGTCCACGTCGCGACAGAGCGACTGCTACTAAAAGGCGATCCTTCCCTTTTGCACCTGTTTGTGGACGTCGAGCAAAACCCGGCCGTCGACCCGATTCCCGGACTCCAGCCAACTGCCGACAGCCTCATGACTACCTATCAGCTACTTCTCGGGGTTCGTTCCAGCATGCCGCCGGAGCTCGAGCACGCCATCATCGGCCACGTCGATGACCTGGGTTGGGTCTACGAGGCCAGTCAGGACCACGATCTGATGCACACGATTCTCGGCTGGGTCGCGGGCGAAGAGACCCGAGCCGACATCGTGTTCGCCCTCGAGCCGGGCGCGAAGCTCGATCCCGACGCCGTCAGCCTGGTGCTCGGTGGCGAGCAATCGAACACGTCAGTGGTGTTCGGCGAGCAGACCATCATGAAGCTCTTCCGCATCGTGGTCCCTGGCCTGAATCCCGATCTCGAGGTGACCCGCGCGCTCACCGAGATGGGCAACGTGCACGTTCCCGCGTTGCAGGGCTGGATCGAGAGCGACGTCCACGGCATCGCCAGCACACTGGGGCTGCTCCAGGAATTCCTGCGGTCCGGCACCGATGGCTGGGCGCTGGCATTGACCAGCGTGCGCGATCTGTTCGCCGAAGGTGACCTGCACGCGGGTGAGGTCGGTGGCGACTTCGCGGCAGAGTCGGAGCGGCTCGGCATGGCCACTGCCGACGTGCATTCCGCGATGGCACAGGCGCTGCCGACAAGTGTCGCTGACCAGCACGCTCGCGAAGCGATGGCCCAGTCGATGCGCGCTCGACTCGACGCTGCACGCGTCGCCGTCCCAGAACTCGCCGATCACGCAGCCGCGATCTCTGCGGTCTTCGACGCTCTCGCGAACAGCCACGAACCCGTTCCATTGCAACGCGTGCACGGCGACTTCCACCTGGGCCAGGTGATGCGCACCGACAACGGCTGGGTGCTGCTCGATTTCGAAGGTGAGCCCGGCGCCCCGATCGCTGCCCGGGCCGCACTGTCCAGCCCGTTGCGCGACGTCGCCGGAATGTTGCGGTCGTTCGACTACGCGTCGCGCTATCTGCTCGCCGACCAACCCGCAGCCGCACAACTCGAATATCGGGCCGCCGAATGGGCAGAGCGCAACAGGGACGCGTTTTGCACGGGTTACGCGAAGAGTGCCGGCCGCGATCCGCGCGACGACGACGTCCTGCTGCGCGCGTTCGAACTCGACAAGGCGGTGTACGAGGTGGCGTACGAGGCTCGGAACCGGCCCAGCTGGGTACGGATCCCACTGGGCTCGATTGAGCGATTGGTAGCCGCATGACAAGCGGAAGCACGACGAGCGGGGACGCCGGGGGGCTGGGGCCCGCGAAGCCTGCGACGCCGCAGCAGCCGGCTGCGACAACCCCCGCGCCGCCCGCCGTCCCGGCTCCTACTCAGCCCGCCGTCCCCGCCGCTGCTCAGCCGGCCGCACCGGCTCCTGCCCAACCCGCCGCTGCGCCCGTGACCGCGCAGCCCGCGGCAACCGTCGTCCCTGAAAAGAAGGCCGCCACAGTGACGAAGCCAGCCGAGACAAAGACACCCTCTGCCCCGCCCGCACCGCATGCGCCGGTAACTGCGCCACCCGAGGAGATCGACCGCTTGGTCTCCGGCGCGCACCACAACCCACACGGCCTCCTCGGGGCGCACCTAAACGGTGGCGTCGTAACCTTCCGCACCTTCCGCCCAAACGCGCGTGAGGTCACCGTTCTCGCCGACCTGCTGCGCATTCCGCTGGCCCACGAACGTGGTGGCGTCTGGAGCGCGACCTGGAAGAGTTCGGCGGTTCCCGATTACCGCGTAGAGGTCGTCTACGACGACGGCATCAAGCACGTCGTCGACGAGCCGTACCGCTTCCTGCCGACGCTGGGTGAGGTCGACCTGCACCTGATCGGCGAGGGCCGGCATGAGCAGTTGTGGGAGGTGCTCGGCGCCCATGAGCACCACTACGACACACCGAGCGGCGTGGTGAGCGGCACGTCGTTCGCCGTCTGGGCACCGAACGCGCGCGCGATGCGGGTCGCCGGTGATTTCAACTTCTGGGACTCCCAAGCCAACCCGATGCGATCGCTTGGGTCCAGCGGTGTGTGGGAGCTGTTCATCCCCGGCGTGGCGTCCGGCGACCGTTACAAGCTCAACGTGCTCGGGTCCGACGGCCAGTGGCGCGAGAAGGCCGACCCGATGGCCTTCGCAACCGAACACCCGCCGGCGCAAGCTTCCGTCGTCTTCACCTCCAAATACGAATGGCAGGACGCCGAGTGGCTGGCGAAGCGCGCGGCCGCTGACGCCTTGCGCGAGCCGATGAGCATCTACGAAGTGCACCTCGGATCGTGGAAGCAAGGTCTCGGCTACCGCCAGTTGGCGGACGAACTCGTCGCGTATGTGAAGGATCTCGGGTTCACCCACGTCGAGTTCTTGCCGGTCGCCGAGCACCCCTTCGGCGGATCATGGGGCTATCAGGTCTCGTCGTACTTCGCGCCGACGTCGCGCTTTGGCACTCCTGACGACTTCCGATTCCTGGTCGACAGCCTGCATCAGGCTGGTATCGGCGTCATCATCGACTGGGTCCCCGCCCACTTCCCCAAAGATGCATGGGCGCTAGCGCAATTCGACGGCACGCATCTATACGAGCACTCCGATCCGCAGCTCGGCGAGCACCCTGACTGGGGGACGCTCGTCTTCAACTTCGGACGACGAGAAGTGCGCAACTTCCTTGTCTCCAACGCAATTTATTGGGCCGAGCAGATGCACATCGACGGGCTTCGCGTCGACGCGGTGGCTTCGATGTTGTACCTCGACTACTCACGCAAGGCCGGCCAGTGGCGACCGAACGTCTACGGCGGGCGCGAGAATCTCGAGGCGGTCTCGTTCTTGCAGGAGATGAACGCGACGATCTATCGGCGCGCTCCCGGCGTCGTAACGATCGCCGAAGAGTCAACAGCTTGGCCTGCCGTGTCGAAGCCGACCTACGTGGGCGGCCTCGGCTTCGGCTTCAAATGGAACATGGGCTGGATGCACGACTCATTGCAGTACATGAGCCATCCGCCGATCTACCGCGGCTACCACCATCACGAGATGACGTTCTCGATGATGTACGCGTACTCCGAGAACTTCGTGTTGCCGATCTCGCACGATGAAGTTGTCCACGGCAAGGGCTCGCTGCTGCACAAGATGCCCGGCGATCGCTGGCAGCAGGTGGCCAACCTGCGCGCCTTCTACGCCTACATGTGGGCGCACCCAGGCAAACAACTGATCTTCATGGGTTGCGAGATCGCGCAAGACAACGAGTGGTCAGAGGAACACTCCCTCGACTGGTGGCTGCTCGAGTACGCCGAGCACAACACGGTGCAGCGACTAGTCCGCGACCTCAACACGACCTACCGGGCCACGCCCGCGTTGTGGCAGACCGACGCCGACCCCGAAGCGTTCCGGTGGATCGACGCCAACGACGCGAGCAACAACACGTTCTCGTTCCTGCGCACAGCCGCCGACGGCTCGACGCTCGCGTGTGTCGCCAACTTCTCGGCGATCCCGCACGAGGGTTACCGGCTCGGCCTGCCGCACGCCGGTCGCTGGGACGAGGTCCTGAACACCGACGCCGAGATCTACGGCGGCAGCGGGGTGGGCAACCTGGGCGCGGTCGGGGCCACCGACGACCCGTGGCACGGGCTAGCGGCGTCGGCGATCGTGCGGATCCCGCCGCTGGCCACCATCTGGCTCCGGGGATAACGGCCGGCCGAAACAGTCAGGTGGGCCTGGGCGGTGCCGAAACTCCTCATAGGAGGTGCGGCAGCCGTGTCAGTTGTGCGTCGGCTTGTGGGTGGCTGGTGGTTTGGCCGCCTCGTCGTTGCCCTGATATCGGTAGCGCTGATCGGCGGCGCCGCGCTAGCCCTGCACTCCTCGCAGACATCCCAACGACGGAACGTAGCCGCTCAGTTCTCCTCACGCGCCGCGTTGTCCGCCAAGTTCATCGGCACCTACGCGACCGAGCTCACCGAGCGCGAAGCGCTCATTGCGGCGAGCACTCTGGCCGGACCGGATCCGACAGCAGCATTCGAGGCCAATGTCGCGGCGTTTGGCTTCCAAGACGGCGTCCTGCTTGACAGCGCCGGACGAGCAATCGCGGTCTCGCCCGTTACTCCTAGCCTGATCGGGCAGCAGTACGGGACGCTGTTCGAACCGCTCCGGCGCGCCCTGGCGGGAAACGTCGTGGTCTCCGACGTGGAAGTGACGAGCTCAAGTACGCCACCCATGGTGGGCTTTGCCATACCTTTCAATACGGCGTCTGGCCGGCGCGTGTTCAGCGGCGCTTACTTGATCAGCAGCACTCCATTGGCGGCGTTCCTGAATGACTCGACGAACCTGAAAGACGCGCAGCTTTACCTCACAGACAGTGCGGGCGTCGTGTTCGCGGCGAACAACACCGAGCCGTCCACCGTGCAGACCCTGACCCAGCTCAGTCCCGCGCTCGGCGCGGCGGAGACCAAGACCACGACCGGCACTTACCGGTCCACATCGACGTCCTACTCCTATGTCAAGGTGGCGATTCCTGGGACGCCCTGGTCCTACGTCATTGCGGCCCCGACCAGCAGTGTCTACGCGACCGTCAACGGCAGCGCCCACTGGCTCCCATGGTTGGCTCTGGTCGGGCTCTCGCTGCTGATCGCGATCGCGGCCTGGCTCACGATCCGCCTGCTCGCCGGTCGCCGCCACCTCGCTGACCTCAACACGCGGCTCGCCTTCCTCGCGAGGACTGACAAGCTGACCGGCCTCTCCAACCGGCTGCATATCACCGAGGAACTGGAGCAACTGCTGATCGACGCGCGCCAGCAACGGTTCCCGGTGTGCGTGTTGATGATCGACATCGACCACTTCAAGAATCTCAACGACACCTTTGGGCACCGAGCCGGAGACTTTGCCCTTCAACATGTCGCGCACCGGCTGAACACGTCGCTGCGCGGCGGTGACCTCCTCGGGCGGTGGGGTGGCGAGGAGTTCCTCGCCGTACTGCCTGACACCGACATGGCGCAAGGCATGGTGGTCGCCGAGCGCCTGTGCAACCTCGTCGCCGGCACCCCCATCGAGGTCGGTGAGGAAGGCGGGTTGGTCGCGATTCACACCAGCGTCGGCATCGCCGAATACGCCGACGACACGATCGACACACTTGTGGATCGCGCCGACCGGGGCCTTTATGAAGCCAAGGCTGCCGGCCGCAACACGGTGCGAGCATCCGTACGAGCAGGCTCGGCCTAACCAGCGTCGTGAGCCCTGGCCCGCACCTCTCGGTGCACCCGCGTAACCGCGTGCAACTCCTCATCGGGCGCTTCTTCGAGGGTGACGAATGAGTTGCTCGCAGCAGGCACCGCTCGAAGGATCTCGTCGAGCTTGCGCTGAGTCACCGCCTCCTGCCGTGCCTGCGTGTGCTGGATCACGAAGACCATCGCGAGCGTGATGGCCGCGACGACAGTCTCGAAACCGACCTCGAGCCGGCTCGGGAAGCCGACAGCGAAGCTGAAGATCACCCACAACACGTCGGCCGTGATGAGCACGATCGCCAGCCGCGGTCGCGAGGCGATGCGGTCAACGGCATGCAGGAACCGGCTCTCAGGAGCGTGTGGCTGGGCCGGCCGCCCATCTGGCTCAGCAATATCCAAACCTGGTGCTTCGGTATTCACTTCTCGGTCTTACCCCTCCTAAGCCGGGCCAAGCGACCTCTTGGACGGTGCCAGCGAGGTGTCGCACGCGGCCCGGTAGCGTTCCCGACGCGTGTCCGTAACCCGCGCGACATCAGTTATTCCTAGGATCTGGGGATGGCAGACATCTTCGACGACTACGTGCTGGCGAAGGCGTGGGACGAGATGTTCGAGATGCCCGGCGTTCCGCGCCCGGCTTACGAGGTGCTGTTCGCCGCTCTCCAGCCGCTGGAATCAGACGACCTGAACTTCCGGGCTGAACAGTTGTCGCGCATGTTCACCGATCGTGGCGTGACCTTCGCGATGGGCGGCGAAGAGCGGCCGTTCCCCCTCGACCTCGTGCCGCGCGTGATCATGGCCTCGGAATGGGACGCCGTCACCCGCGGCGTCTCGCAGCGGGTGCGCACTCTCGAAGCGTTCCTCGCCGATGTCTACGGGCCTGGCCGAGTGTTCGCCGACGGTGTGGTGCCGCGGTCGCTCATCACGTCTTCGATCCACATGCATCGTGCAGTCCACGGATTCAACCCGCCTAACGGCGTCCGCGTGCATGTCGCTGGCATCGATCTTGTGCGCGACGAGGCAGGCGCGTTCCGGGTCCTCGAGGACAACGTGCGCGTGCCGTCGGGTGTCAGCTATGTCATCGAGAACCGTCGCGCGATGACGCAGTCGATCCCGGCAGTCTTCGGTGAGCACCGCGTGCACCCCGTACACGAGTACCCCGCTCGGCTGCTCACGGCGTTACGCGCCGCAGCGCCAGCCGGAGTAAGTGAACCGACCGTCGCAGTGCTGACACCGGGTATCTACAACGCCGCCTACTTCGAACACGCCCTGCTTGCTCGCCTCATGGGTGTCGAGCTGCTCGAAGGTCGCGACCTCGTCTGTCGCAACAACAAACTGCGAATGCGGACGACGGATGGCGAGCGTCCGGTGCACGTGCTTTACCGTCGCGTCGACGATGAGTTCCTTGACCCGCTGCACTTCCGCAGCGATTCGCAAATGGGCTGCCCAGGTTTGATCAATGCAGCTCGCGCCGGCAACGTCACGATCGCCAACGCGGTGGGTAATGGCGTGGCCGACGACAAGTTGCTCTATACGTACGTTCCCGATCTGGTGCGCTATTACCTCAACGAAGCGCCCGTACTCGACAACGTCGAGACCTACCGCCTCGAAGACCCGGAGATCCTGCACGACGTGCTAGGCCGGCTGCACGAACTCGTCATCAAGCCAGTCGACGGCTCAGGTGGCAAGGGCATCGTGATCGGACCGCAGGCTAGCGAGGAAACTCTCACCGAACTACACGACGTCGTGGCGAACAATCCACGCGGCTGGATCGCGCAAAGGCCCGTGGCGCTATCGACGGCACCCACACTGATCGGCGACCGACTGGTCCCCCGCCACATCGACCTTCGGCCGTTCGCGGTCAACGACGGCGAGGACGTCTGGGTGCTGCCGGGCGGCCTCACAAGGGTCGCGCTGCCTGAGGGCGCACTCGTGGTGAACTCAAGCCAGGGCGGCGGTTCCAAGGACACCTGGGTGCTCGCTGACGAAGCGCAGCGTGTACCGGCACAGCGTGCGACCGACCTCGCGGCTCTTCCGTCGCGCGTGTCGGACGCGCCATTCAGCGGCGCGCGCGACGCCGGCCCGACCGTGCAGATGGCGCAGCAATGACCTGCCGAGCCGAAGTAGCACGCCGATGCTGAGCCGGATCGCCGAGTCGCTGTTCTGGATCGGTCGCTACGTCGAGCGGGCGGACGACACTGCCCGGCTTCTCGACGCATTCCTGCGACGGGTGCTGGAAGACCCATGGACCGACGAGGACGCCGAGTGCCGCTCGTTGCTGGCCATTCTCGGCGTCCCAGCTCCGCGTGACGTCGTGCAGAACACCGGCGAGATCATGCGCAAGGTGGCGTTCGACGACAAGACGGCATCGACAATCGCGGGCGCAGTCGCGGCTGCGCGCGAGAACGCCCGCGGCGCACGCGAGGCGATCTCCAGCGAGATGTGGGAGTGCCTCAACGTCACCTGGCGCGCGATGCCCGAACGCCGCCGAGCCGCCGCACGTCTCGGACCCAACACCTACCTCGACTACGTCCGCGAACGCACCGCGATGTTCTCCGGACTGGCCGAGTCAACCCTGTCGCACGACGACGGCTGGCAATTCCTGGTGCTCGGGCGAAGTCTCGAACGTGCGGACATGACGGCACGGCTGCTGTCAGTTCAGTTGTTGACGGCGGATCAACCTGTCACCTGGGTCACCGTGCTGTCAGCGTGCGGCGCGTATGAGGCGTTCCTGCATACCTATGGCGGCATGGTCGACCGAAACCGCGCAGTTCAGTTCCTCGCGCTCGACCGATCGTTTCCTCGTTCGGTTCTGCACTCGCTCTCAACTGCGGAGCAATGCCTGTCTTCCTTGAATCCCCAGTTGGCCCGCAACCAGTCCGCCGATCCGGCGCGCCGCGTCGTCGGCCAAGCCCGTACCGCACTCGAATATGCCGACGTCGCAGAGCTAGTCCGTGATCTCAGCGTGCACCTCGTTCCGGTGCAAGAGGCGTGCGCGAGTGCGAGCCAGGCGGTATCGCGCCGGTACTTCACCTACGCAACTCCGTTGGCCTGGGCTCAGGAGCTGGTGTGAGATGAGCTGGCGACTAAAGATCGTGCACACCACGCGCTTCGCGTACGACACCGCGGCGCACGCGTCGTACAACGAGGCTCGGCTGACGCCGCCGACATTGCTCACGCAGACGACGCTCGAGTCACGTGTCGAGATCGAGCCGCAGGCGCCGATTTACCGCTATTACGACTATTGGGCAACCCACGTGTCGGCCTTCGACCTCGACGACGAGCACTCCGAACTCGTCGTTACTGCCACCAGCACCGTGGAGACGACGCCTCACATGCCACGCCCCGAGCCGTCGATCACCTGGCTTGCACTGCAACACCCGACCACGACGGACAGGTTCGCCGAGTACCTTGCGCAGACGACTCGCACGGCCGTCGATGACGAACTTGTCGCCGAAGTGCGCGAGCACGTCCAAGACCTGTCACCGAACGAGGCCGCCTTGCGTATCTCGTCGTGGATACACGACGCAGTCGAATACATGCCCGGCTCTACCGGCGTGCAGACCAGTGCACGCGAGGCGTGGCACCGCCGGCAAGGAGTGTGCCAAGACATCGCGCACCTCTCTGCTGGCCTGCTGCGGCGCTTCGGCATTCCGGCCCGCTACGTGTCGGGTTACGTGCACCCGAAGCGCGACGGGGTGGTCGGCGAGACAGTGAAAGGCCAGAGCCACGCGTGGGTCGAATGGTGGGACGGCGACTGGGTGGGCCACGATGTCACCAATGATCAGCCCATCGGCGTCCAACATGTTGTCGTGGCTCGAGGTCGCGACTATGGCGACGTCGCACCACTTAAAGGCGTGTACCAGGGTCGCTCGGCCAGTCGGCTGGGCGTCACCGTCGAAGTCACCAGGCTGAGTTGACGGGCATCGGCACCGCCGTCGGCTGCGACCTGGTCCTCGATGTCGGCGAGCCGTCCACGATCGTGCTCAGCATCGCGCCGGCGACGAGTGCGGGAGTTCTCGACTCTGAGCAGTTCATTGCCAGCTGCAACGGCGATGCGCGTGAGCTATTCGCCCGACGCGTGCCGAGTGCGCACGGCGCATTCCTGCACAGGGTCGAACTGCCAATCGGACGCGTCGAGGTGCACTACGCGGCTCATGTCAGCGCGGTGCACGCGCAGGCTCCAGGCCAGCGAGCCAGCGACGAGGCGGAGCTGCTGGAGTACCGGCGGCCGAGCCGTTTCTGCCCGTCGGATCGACTCGCCGGATTCGCCAGCGCAGAGCTCGGGCATCTGGCACCTGGTCGTGATCAGCTCGATGGTCTCGTGGTGTGGGTCGCGCGCCGGCTCGCGTACGTATCGGGTTCGAGTGGTCCGCTGGATACCGCGGTCGAGACGCTGCTTGCCGGCCAAGGCGTCTGCCGCGACTATGCACATCTGGTCGTCGCGATGTCTCGCGCGCTGGATATGCCCGCCCGATGCGCATCGGTCTACGCACCAGGATTGTGGCCGATGGACTTTCACGCAGTCGCCGAGGTATTCGTCGAAGGCCGGTGGAACGCGGTTGACGCGACCTACCTAGCGCCCCGCCAGAGCTTGATCCGCATCGCTACTGGCCGGGACGCCGCTGACACGTCGTTCCTGACAACGATCGGCGGCGATGTCGAGTTGCTTGAGGTAGACGTTCGCGCCAGCGTCGACGGCGAGCTACCCCGCGACTCGCTTAGTAAGCCGGTATTTCTGCGCTGACCGGCGCCGGTGAGCCCCTCGTCCCCCCAGCGCGGACTTTTACCTCCCCGGGAGGGGGGTAAACGTCCGCTCTGAGTCGGGAGGGGGCGGGCAGCTAGCCGGCAGCGGCGGTCAGCTGCCGCACTCGCTCCAGCACCGTGGCGACGACCCACTCGGGACGCTGCCGGATCTGGGTCGCGGTGAACGAGAGTTCGCTCCAGCCAGCAAGTTGCAGCAGGGCGGCTGTTTCGCGGTCGCGTTCGAAACCAGGGCGTCGCGCATGAGTCTCGTATCCGTCAGCCTCGATGGCCAGTCGGATGCCCGGTAGTGCGAAGTCGACCCGTGCAACAAACGTTGCGCCGGCCATCACGACGTACTGGGCAACAGGATTCAACCCCGCCCTGCGCAGGAGTGCGAGCAACTCGCGTTCCAGCACAGACTCGAGTCTCGGGTCGGCATTCGCGAGTGCATGACGCGCTCGTTCGATGCCGACGCACCGAGCGAGTCTGCCGATCGTTTGCTCTATAGCTGCGACCGAGACGCGCCGAGTTCGCAGCGCGTCTGCTATCACTCTCGATCCAGTCTCGATCGGCAGCGTTCTGGCGAGATCGACCAACGTTCGCGCGACCGACGTAACCGGGAAGCCCTGACACACGGCGATGTCGTCGGGTGCGAGTTCGGTGCGATGGATTATTGCCCTGGGCACATTCCGCGGACGACGATCCTCCGGTACCGATACGTCGAAGCGCACGGGCGGCGGCGTCCCTTCAAGACCGTGGACCTTGCCAGCGAAGCGATGGCTCAGACGTGCATCTCGGCCGGCTGCCAGGACCGCGATCCACGCGCTCATCTCGAGCGAAGGTGCGACTCCGGCGAGGCAATAGATCCCGAGGTGGCATCGCAGCCAGGTGCCGATCGTGAGCAGGTGCACGATTTGCTTCTCGGTGTACCCGGCCGCCAGTGCTTGGGCGCGACTAAACACACCACATTGGACGGCCGCAACGCCCACGAGCAGAGGCTTCATCGAGCCAATCTCGAGGCTGCAGGATGGTCGCGACCGATACACGGCCACGGGTGTGGACGTCCGCTGGGGCCTGTGCAAAACCGTCGCTGCCACAGCGCGGACGTTTACTACCCTCCCAGGGCGGTAAACGTCAGTTTTGCGGGTCGGCGCAGCCAACTGAGCACCCGCACCGCGACAATCAGACCCAGCGCGGCGCGCAGTTCGGTGCGGATGCCACGCGGCGACTCGCGCTGAATCTGCTCGTGGAAGCGGTCGACGCCGGCCGGAAACGGTGAGCGGTGGAAGAACATCGCCGCGGGCTTGTCGGCATCCGGGAACGCCGCTCCGAGCATGCCGGCCAGCACCGCCACCCGAGTGCCCCGAGGTACCGCGCCCATGACCGCCCGCATCGTTGCCAGCCCGACCAACCCGTCGACGATCGCAACCTTGCGGAACTTCGCGTCGTCGTGGTCGCTTCCCCAGTGCGGCACCGAGTCAAGGACGAAATGGCTGCCGGCGGCAACCACAGCAACTTTGACCGGACGTCGAGGAGCGACCAATCCGATGACTGCTCCGGCGAGCACGTGGTTGGTGATGAACATCAGCCGAGCCTAGGCAACTACGTCGGGTTGGGAGCGAATCCAGTCGAGGGTCCTCGCGAGACCGTCCGCCAATGACGTTCGCGGCATCCAACCAAGATGATCACGTGCCGCATTCGCGTTGAGGATGATCGCCTGCAATTCACCAAGCCGGGCTTCGCCGAGAACCGGTTCGTCGGGGGCATCTGCGGCCGCCGCGACAGCGGTGTGCAGTTCGCGCACCGTTGTGCCAATACCCGTGCCGATGTTGAACCGACGCCCATCGCCCAGATCGCCGACGGCTCGTGCAAATGCGTCGGTCACGTCATCGACGAACACGTAGTCGCGCACGGCTGAACCGTCGCCGAAGATGGTTGCCTGTCGGCCGCGCAGCAGCGCGTTGCCGAAGATCGCGACCACACCAGCCTCGCCATGCGGGTCTTGCCGGGGACCGTACACGTTCGAGAGTGCAAGCGCGGTTGTCTCGAGCCCGTACAGCGCGTGGTACATCCCAAGGTAGGTCTCGCCACAAACCTTCGAGGCCGCGTAGGGAGACAGCGGGTTAACCGGCGTCGTCTCGTCAACCGGCATCCGCTTCGGCTCGCCGTAGATCGACCCACCCGACGACGTGAACACGACCTTCCGGACGCCGACCTTGCGCGCCGCCTCCAGCATGTTGATCGTGCCGAGCACGTTCAGCCGCGCGTCCTCCATCGGGTCACGAACACTAACGCGGACGTCGATCTGTGCCGCAAGGTGACAGATGACCTCGACGTCGGCTGCTGCTACCTCCTCGGCGAGCCGTGGATCAGTCACATCCGCTTCGATGAACGAGAACCCACTGCCGGCCTGAAGCTCAGAGTCGGGCAGGTTCGCCCTCGTTCCGCGCGACAGGTTGTCGACGCCAATGACCTCATGGTCGTCATCGAGTAACCGGTCAACGAGATTGGATCCAATGAAGCCGGCCGCCCCGGTCACGAGAATGCGCATAACACCACCCTAGACGGTCCGTCGGTGCGGCAGTTGCCAGCAGCACCGCCCACCGGGCGTTACCTTCCTGGTTCGACTCGCTCGATCGTGTCGACACGATCAATCGAACGGTCGAACGAAGCGACTCTGTTGACGCCGGTGCTCTCGGCACATGCGACGAGGTACGACGCGGTAAAGTCGATGCCGTCGGTCTCATAGATTTCCAGTGCCCGCAGCAGCAATGCTGGGTCGACCGTGATGACGGAAGAAAGCCCGACAAGCGAACGCATCGCTTCGGCGACCTGCTCCCGAGGTGCTTCGTAGAAGGACTCGAGAACGTAGACGGTCTCCGCAACAACGAGATCGGTCAGCAGTAACTCCGACTCGTTCTCAAGGTAAGCGGTCGCCCGCTCGGCCATCGCGGGGGGATCTCCGGTGAGGTGGCGGATGAGGATGTTCGTATCAACGAACGCCCTCATCCGTGACGTTGTGCGCGGCTGGCGTGTGCGGCGCGCAAGACGTCGTCCCATGCCGCGTTTCGCAACGCCGCCGGCACCGTGACGGACCCAGCCAGGCTTAGAAAGTCGGGTGTCCTTGCGAGCACCGCCCGATTGCCGTCGACCCGAAACACCACTTCGTCGCCAGTCTCAAGACCGAGAGCGTCGCGGACAGCCTTCGGGACAGTGATCTGGCCCTTCGAGGTCACCCGTGCTGCTACGTCCATCGCCATTCCTTACTTTATTGTGAAGGTAAGAATAGCAGCGCGGACGCCGAGTTGCTCGGCTTGTCCACAGGCCGCCGCAGCGAACACCGATTTAGGGTTGAGGTATGGCGGAGTATCCCCGGCTGCTGCACACCGTTCTCGACACGACGAGACCGCGAGAGCTCGCGGAGTTCTACCGGCAGCTACTCGGGCTGTCATACCGAGCCGGTGACGAACCGCCCGCCGATGGCGCACCTGACGATGCAGATTGGCTCGTGCTCGTTGACTCCGACGGGGTGCGCAAACTCGCCTTCCAGCAGGTCGATCAGCTGCCGCGGTCAACGTGGCCGAAGCACGACGTCCCGATGCAGTTGCACGTCGACTACACGGTCTCGAGTGCGGCTGAGTTACACCGTCAGCGCGAGCGAGCGGAAGCCCTAGGCGCGCGAGTTCTGCTCGACCGGACCAACGACTCGAACGAGCCGCTGTTCGTGTTCGCAGATCCGTCCGGTCATCCGTTCTGCATCTTCGTTCACTAGAACAGCGCGCGGCTGAGCGCCGACCTCGCTGCCGGAATCGACGGATCGTCGGGGCCTGCGGCATCGAAGAGTCCGAGCAGATGCACCCGCGCGCGATCGCGGTCGGCACCTGAGGTTCGGGCGACGAGGTCGACGAGCCGCTTAAATGCCCGGTCGACGAGACCTTCGAGCATGTCGACGTCGGCAGCAGCAAGTTGGGCGTCGACATCGTCAGGCGCCGCCTCCGCAGCCGCCCTGACCACCCCAGGCTCAACATGCTCGGCGCGCTTGAACAGCCGAACGCCCGCGAGCGCGCCCGCGGCCAACTGATCGGCCGGTGCAGTGGCAAGGATCGCGAGGTATGCCTTCTCGGCAGCGTCGTAATCGCCGCGTTCGAAGGCCGCTGCTGCCTCGACGAACTCCGGGGGCAGCGGCGGCTCGGACAACTCAGCATCGGCGCCGGCGCCAGTTGCCACACCCGTCGCCTTCAGCAGCTCACCGATCCAGCCGCGAACCTGTGGCTCCGGCACGGCGCCGGTGAACTCACCGACGATGCCGCCCTGCCACACCGCCTTGACCGCCGGAATGCCCTGCACTCCCGCCGCGGCGGCGAGCTGCTGGTTGGAGTCGACATCGATTTTGGCCAGCACCCACGTGCCGCCACCTTCGACCGCGAGCCGTTCGAGGATCGGGCTGAGCTGCTTGCACGGACCACACCACTCGGCCCAGAAGTCGATGACGACCGGAACAGTCATCGACCGGTCGATGATGTCGGCCTGGAAGGACGCCTCGGTCACGTCGATGACGGTGACGGGCGCGCCGCCGTTCGCAGGCGCTGTCGAGGCGGTGGACGGCGGTGAGGGCGCGGTCTGCGGACGGCGAGCGAGCGAATCCAGCGAGACGGCGCCGGCAAATCGTGGCGAGTAGTTCATGCGTCCATCATCCCCGACCGGCGCGGCCCCCGCGACCTGACAGCGGGCGTCGCGCACCTGACGCGATGCGGAGCGGCGGTCACACAGCCGTCTGCACGGTAGTTACGACGAGCTGCGCGATCGTTGCGGCATGCCGGGCGCTGACCTGATGGAAATAGGCAATGCCATCGGCGACCTCGTCAATGACGACCCACGACCAGAAATGGGGACGGCCAGCGACGAGAACTGAACCGACCTGGGGTTGTGCTCCCGAGGGCGGGATACGTGCCAGGTTGCGGCCATCGTCGTCTTCCATGTTCAGATCGGCGTCCAGATCGATGTAGATCATCGGTCGAAACCTCCGTCCGGGTCGTAGTACGGGTTGATCATGGACTCCGCAGAAACGGA